>JAHDII010000332.1 GCA_020630895.1 Saprospiraceae bacterium | reverse complement strand
AAAAATCTGAAATCAGACTAATATTAATCCTCATTCCAATATGAAGAAGAATCCAGCTCCTCAAAAATTTGACTGTGGTCAAACTAAAAAACAGCATTAATTGAGCTAAAAGAATCGTATAAATAAATCCAATATTTTGATTATCTATACCATAATCAACGATAGATTGAGTTAAAAAAGGAAAAGCGAGTTGAAGAAAACTTGCTAAAATTAATCCTAACATTAATTGAAAAAGAAGATTAGGATATCTCAATACATGCTTAAATAAATGTCCCCATCCTTTCCGATCTACTTTTTCACCATCTCTTTCATAAAATTCAGTCATGGGTTCAAGCATCATAATGATCCCCTCAGGATGCCCTTCTTCATCTATATCACTTGCCCAACCTTTTAAAAATTCTTTTTTGGAATATTTAATTTTACCAACGCGTGGATCCGCTACCCAAACCGTTCTTTTAGAAATTTTATGGACAACAATAAAATGGTTTTGTTCCCAGTGAGCAATAGCAGGAAGAGGAACTTCTTCTACCATTTGTTGATAGGTCACTTTGGCAGCAATACTCTTTATTCCAATAGATTCAGCAGCATCACTAATACCCATTAGTGATACTCCTTCTCTATCTACATGACTCCTCTCACGTAGAAAATCCATCGAATAATGTCTGCCATAGTATTTTGAAATCATGCGGAGACAAGTAACTCCGCAATCCATACTATCTGGCTGTTGATAAAAAGGAAACTTCACAGGCTATTATGGTTTCTCAAATAAATATAGTTTCTCATAGTATGAAACGCATGCCTGAACCTCCCCGACTTATGTTTCTATGTTAGTATGTTCTTTTTTATATATGTACAAAAATACAAATATATTTGAGTCATTTCAATATTCTTGCCAAAGATGCTTATTTTATATATAATTCATAATTATTATTTGATATTGATAAATAATTTCTTCTTCATTCTATTAATGATAGTAATAAAGTGGACTTAAAAATTTATTTTTGTTGTATCATTTATGAGATTACAAAAGTGAATTCAAAAAAGTATCTCCATATCATATCATTTAATGTTCCTCTCCCCGCAGATTATGGGGGAGTGATTGGCGTTTTTTATCATTTAAAGGCTTTGCACCAATTAGGGGTTAAAATTATTTTGCATTGTTTTCAATATGGAAGAAAAGGAGCAGTTGATTTAGAAAAATATTGTGATCAGGTATATTATTATCGAAGAGATATGTCTTTATCTCAACTCATTTCTCCAATGCCTTTTATTGTAAAAACAAGACGAAATCCTAAATTGTTAGAACGACTACTTAAAGATGATTATCCTATTCTATTTGAAGGAACTCATGTTTGTTATTTTCTTTCACATCCAGCATTAAAATCAAGAACAAAAATTGTTCGAATGCATAATGTGGAATGGCAATATTATGAAAATATGGTAGCGATTGAAAAAGGAATTAAAGAAAAAATGTATTTTAAATGGGAAGCCAATAAACTTAAAAAATATGAATTAGATATTGTACGAAAATATGCGAACTACATCTTAGGAGTCTCACCACAGGATGTATTATATTTTAAGGAAAATCAATTTTCAAATGTTCATTATGTTTCAGCTTTTCATCCCAATGAATCTGTAGAGATATTAGAAGGAAAAGGAAATTTTATTTTGTTTCATGGAGATTTAAGTGTGAAAGAAAATGCTAGTATTGCCTTAGAATTAGTTCAAAAAATATTTGCTTTCAAAACACATTTTAAATTGATTATTGCAGGAAGAAAACCTTCTGATGAATTAATATCAGTAGTAGAGCAATATCCTAATATAGAACTAAAAAATGATGTATCAAATGAAGAAATGAAATGGCTCATTCAAAATGCACATATTCATTTATTGAGAGCATATCAACCTGCAGGAATGAAACTTAAATTACTCAATGCATTATACCAAGGAAGGTTTATTATTGTAAATTCTCCTATGGTAATGAATACAGGTTTAGATGAATTGTGTATTATTGTCGAAGATTTGGAAAATGTTGTTTCATATTTAGAGCAATATATGAATAAAGAGTTTTCCGAATTAGAAATTAAAAATAGAATCAAACGATTGGATAATACTTTTTCTAATATTGAAAAAGCAAAAATCACTTATTCTTTAATATAATATTAATTTAAATTAATACTTTAACTAATTATGTCTAATAACTTGAATATCAATTTTAAAGTCGTAGATCGCTTCTGTAAATATGTAAAAGTAGATACACAGTCAGATCCTTTATCAAAAACTTTTCCTTCAACTGAAAAGCAAAAGAATTTGGCAAAAATATTAGTAGAAGAATTATTAGAAATGGGTGTAAGTGATGCCCAAATGGATGAACATGGTTATGTTTATGCAACAATTCCTTCTAATACAAATAAGAAGGTTCCTACCATTTGTTTTTGCTCCCACATGGATACCGCTCCTGACTGTAGCGGAAAAGATGTGAAGCCCATTATTCATAAAAATTATCAAGGAGAAAATATTGTGTTACCTGATGATAATTCTATTGTGATAAGCCCTTCAGATCATCCTTATTTAAGAGAATTAATTGGGAGCGATATTATTACTGCAAGTGGTCTAACTTTACTAGGAGCAGATGATAAAGCTGGAGTTGCTGAAATTATGGATGCTGCTCATTTTATGATGACTCATCCTGAAATAAAGCATGGAGATATTCGTATTTTATTTACACCAGATGAAGAAATAGGAAGAGGAGTGGAATATGTAGATATGGATAAATTAGGTGCTCAATTTGGATATACTTTAGATAGTGGTCCTTTAGGTTATATAGAAGATGAAACTTTTTCTGCTGATGGAGTAAAAGTGACCATTCATGGTGTTTCTGTTCATCCTGGTTATGCAAAGGATAAAATGGAAAATGCTATGAAAATAGCAGGAGAAATTTTGTCTAATTTACCTAAAGATAGAATTTGTCCTGAAGCAACAGAACATAAAGAAGGCTTTGTTCACCCTACAAGGCTTTCAGGAGTATTAGAAAAGGCTGAGATTAATTTTATTATTAGAGATTTCACTACACATGGATTGCATAATTTAGAACAAGAATTAGAAAATATTGTTAAAAATGTTTTGAATCACTATCCTAATTCTTCCTATGAGTTTGAGGTAACAGAACAGTATCGGAATATGAAGGAAATACTGGATCAACATCCAGAAGTCATGAAATATGCAGAAGAAGCGATTACAAGAGCGGGAATGACGCCTGTAACAAAACCGATTAGAGGAGGAACAGATGGTTCTAGATTATCATTTATGGGAATGCCTTGTCCTAATATTTTTACAGGAGAAATGGCTTTTCATT
>JAHDII010000331.1 GCA_020630895.1 Saprospiraceae bacterium | reverse complement strand
ACCATAGTCGTTAACATACTGCAGCACTCCTCCTTTGAATGAAGGAAAACCCCAGCCAAAAACACTTCCAATATTCGTTTCTGAAACAGAATCTACTATGCCTTCTTGAAAACACCATACAGCTTCAAGTACTTGAGCAAATAAAATTCTTTCCATTAAATAATCAATATTAAAATTTTGATGTTGCGAAGGATATTTTTCTGTAAGTCCTTCCCAAAAACCTGTGATTTTTCCTTCTTTATAATTATAAAAACCGGCTCCATTATATCGCCCTGTACGTCCTTCGTTTTCCATAAATTGTAATACTTCAACAGCAGGATGAATGATGTATTTTTTTCCATAAATTTGAGCGGCTCTTCGTTCTGCTTGTAAAACCACTTTCAAAGACATATAATCTGCTTTTGCTAATGCACCAATAGGTAGTCCTGCCATCATACATACATTTTCAATAATAGCAGGGGGGTATCCTTCCTGAAGCATTTGAATACCTTCTAATAAAAATACATTTTGAACTCTAGCAGCATAAAACCCTGGATTGTCTTTAACAATTATGGGTGTTTTTTTTATTTTTTTGATAAAATCAAATCCTTTAGCAATTGTTTCATCAGATGTTTGAGGGCCTTTTACAATTTCTACTAAAGGTTCGATTTCTACAGGAGCAAAAAATCTTAATCCAATATAATTTTGTGGTTCATGGAATGATGTGGACAATTCATCAATTGAAAGCATGGCAGTACTTGTAGCAAAAAACGAATATTGATCCATATATTTAGAAGCATCTTTAGTTACTTTTTCTTTGATTTGTTTCTTTTCAAAAACAGCTTCTAGTACTAAATCACATTGCTCAAATAAAGCAGAATCTTCTGTTGTTGTAATACGATTTAAAATGTCTTCTTTGTCAGTTGAATCAATTTTTCCTCTTTTTTCTAAGAAATCTAATTTTCCTTTAACAATTGATTTTCCTCTTTCTGCAATAGACTTTGAAACATCTTTTAATATTACATCAATGCCATTAACAACACAAGAATAAGCAATTCCAGAACCCATTTGTCCTGCTCCAATTATTCCTATTGTTTTAGGTCTAAATTTTCCAAAGCCCTTAGGACGGCTCACATTATGTCGAATAAAATTCAAATCATACCAAAAAACTTTAGTCATATTTTTAGATTCTCTACTGAGGACTAATTGAGTAAAGTTTCTACTTTCTATTCTACAAGCCGTATCAAAATCCAGTTTAGAACCTTCTACTAATGTATTGAGAATCGCTTGAGGAGCAGGATAATTATATCTGTATGTTTTGATATGTCTAGCTGTAAGAGCCGCTATTTTTTTAGCAGTTTTTAAATTATTAGGATTTCCTTCAGGGATGGTTTCTCCTTCGATATCCCAGCGTTGTCTTCCTTCTGGATGTGATAATAACCATTGTTTAGCTTTGAAGATCATGTCATCTTCATTTTGGGCTAATTCATTAATTAAACCTTCTTCTAAGGCTTCCTTTGGTGTATATTTTTTACCAGAAGTAAGAACATTATATGCTTTTTCAATTCCTAATAACCATAATAATCGAATGATACCGCCACTACCAGGCATGAGTCCTAGCGTAACTTCAGGAAATCCTAATCGAATATTTTTATCATTAATAACAATTCTGTAATGACAAGCAAAAGGCAATTCAAAACCAGAGCCTAGAGCCGTACCATTAATAGCTGCTACAACAGGAACTCCAGGATGCTCTAAATCTCTAAAAAAATTTTTTAATTTTTGAGAATAATTAAAAATTTCTTGAGCAGAATCTTTTCTATATAAATAATCTAAATCACCTCCTGCAAGAAATGTTTTTTTGTCAGATGTAAGAATAACACCTCTTAATTCACCTTTAGCCTTTTCTTCTTTGAGATGTTTCAAAACAGGTAAAAATGCTTGCCCTATTTCGTGATTAATAATATTTACCTTTCGATTGGTCATGTCCAGTCGAAGCGTAACAATATTATCAGTATCTTTTTGATATTTAATCATTTCTAAATTCTTTCAATAATTGTAGCAATGCCCATTCCTCCGCCAATACAAAGTGTTACAAGTCCTGTTGTGAGATCTCTTCGTTCTAATTCATCTAATAGTGTTCCTAATAAAATAGCCCCTGTAGCTCCTAAAGGATGTCCTAAAGCAATCGCCCCTCCATTTACATTCAGTTTGTCATTATCAATATTTAGATCTCTTTGAAATTTAAGGACTGGAGCGGCAAAAGCCTCATTCATTTCCCAAAGGTCAATATCAGATGCTTTCATTTTAGCATATTCTAATGCTTTTAGAGATGCAGGACCTGGGCCTGTGAGCATAATTGTAGGTTCTACACTTACCGTTACCGCAGAAACAATTCTAGCTCTAGGTTTTAATCCTAGTTGTTCTCCTTTCTTTTTAGTTCCTAATAATACTAAAGCTGCTCCATCTACAATACCTGATGAATTTCCAGCGGTATGGTGATGTTTTACATGATCAATAAATGGATATTTTCCTTGTCCAACAGCATCATATCCCATTTTTCCAATGGTTTCAAAAGCAGGAGCTAAAGAAGCTAAGGTTTCTAAATCTGTATGAGGTTTAAGATATTCATCTTTGTCTAAAACTAATAATTGATTTTGATCATATACAGGGATAATTGATTGGTCAAAATAGCCATTTTGTTGTGCATGGTAAGCCCTTTGTTGAGATTGTAAAGCGTATTGATCTAGATCTTTTCTAGAAAATTGTTCTATAGTGGCAATTAAATCTGCACTAACCCCTTGAGGAATATGTCCAATAGCAGCTACTACAGAAGGATCATATAATAAAGCTCCTCCGTCGCTTGTCATAGGAACTCGGCTCATACTTTCTACACCTCCAGCAAGGACTAAGTTTCCCCAACCTGCTCTAATTTTCATAGCAGCCATATTAATGGCTTCTAAACCAGAAGCACAAAATCGATTGAGTTGTAGTCCTGGAACAGATTGATCCCATCCAGAATAGAGTAGGGCAGCCTTGGCTATATTGGCTCCTTGATCTCCTACAGGAGTAACACATCCAATAAATAAATCATTAACATCTTTTGTATTTAAATGATTTCTTTGTTGAACAGCATTGAGTACCGTTTCTAATAATTGGATAGGTTTTACTTCAAATAAGGCACCATTTTGTTTGCCTTTACCTCTAGGAGTTCTAATGGCATCAAATATTAGGGCTTCAGTCATATATGATAATTTGCTAATTTATGTGCGAAGTTAAGCATTTTATATGAAGCAAAAAATAAGAATTGATTAAAAAATAAACATGAGTCATCCCAAATTTTAGTTATTAAAATTCGGGATGTTTTTTATACGTTTCT
>JAHDII010000330.1 GCA_020630895.1 Saprospiraceae bacterium | reverse complement strand
TAAGAATTTCCGAAGCCTTGGAGGAAATTTAGAAATTTATGAACGGTTTTCGACTGGAAGGAGAAAAATGCCTTAGAAAAAGTGTCGTTTTTTTGCTTCGTTTTTTTGGACAAGCAAAAAAATGAAGAAACACGATTCAATCATGAAATTAATTGTAAGAGAAGCGTATAAAAAAACATCCCGAATTTTAATAACTAAAATTCGGGATGACTCATGTTTATGAATTTTATATTCTAAATTTTATTCTTCCCCATTTACAAATTTGAATGCAAATGCAGCAGCAACTCCAGCAGCAAAATTAGCTACTAAGAAAATCCAAATATTAGACCAAGAACTCATTTCTGCAACAGAAACACCTAATGCAACAGCAGGATTAAATGCTCCTCCAGAAATACTTCCAAGAGCATAAGCACAAGCCATTACTGTAAAACCAATGGCTAATCCATAAAATGAATTTCCTGAAGTTCCTTTAGCTGTTGCAGTATGTAATACTACCCAACATAAAGCAAATGTTCCTAAAAATTCAGCTAATAAAGCACCTACTGTATCAACATCTCCTGCAGCAGGTTCAGTAGCTCCAGGCATTGTTGTTAAAAGGTAAACTCCTACAACAGCAGCTAATGCTCCTCCAGCTAATTGAGCTCCCATATATGGAGCAACATCACTAGCATCACATTTTCCACGAAGGAAAACAGCAAGAGTTACAGCAGGATTATAGTGTGCACCAGAAATGTGTCCACCTGCATAAATCATTACCATTAAAATAGAACCGATTGCTAAGGGAGCTAGAGGACCAGCTGTTCCATTTACGGCTACTACAATGGTTAAAATAAGGAAGAATGTTCCAATAAATTCTACTAAATACTTTTTCATGACGAATTAAAGTTTATGATTAAAAATGGTTTTCGTTATGTTTTACACTGGTTTAGGTTAAATGTTCTCGTCAAATGATACTATTAAAATATAGTATTAACCGTTCAAGGTAGGAATAATAAAGATATTTTTCTAATAAATAGTAAAATAAAATCTATTATTCAACCAATTCTAATTGAGTAATAGAAGGGACTTTGGCAACTACAGGTTCCATATCTCCTTCACAACAGGCAAAACTAGATGTTTTCCAGTCCCAGGTTAGTTTAAATTTTTTATTCACATATTTATCATGGATATGATGCCCTTCTCCGAATTCACCAAATTCATTCGCTCCATCACCAAAATCAAAATAATTACCTTTTTCGTCAACAAAAGTAAGATGAAAATAATCTCCCATTTCTTCTCCTTCAAATGTAGCAATAAAAGTAGAAGGTACATCTTTCATTTGTTCTTTTGCAGATTCTATATAGCCTTTTAATCTTTGATTACTTTCAAGATCCGTTTCTTTTAATTTAGGAGTAGAATCTGTAGTATTCTTTTGTGGAATATTCTTATTTTCAGAATTTGTTGATTCAGGTTCAGGATTATTTTTTTGCTCTGATTTTGCATTATTACAACTAGTAACAAATATTATTGCAATGAGGGAAAAGAAATAAAAATATTTTTTCATAATTTTAAAAATTAATATGGTTTAATGATATGTATAAAATTACATTCTATAAATGTAACAATAATATATTAGAATGTTACCTTACCTTTGTCTTAAAAAATATTTATGAAAATTGCATTGCTAGGATACGGAAGAATGGGAAAATCAATTGAAGGTTTTGCTCTTGAAAAAAAGTATGATATCGTTTTAAAAATTAATAAAAATAATCCAAAAGAATTGAATATTATTAATTTGCAAAAAGCAGATGTCGCGATTGATTTTAGTTTACCACATACTGCGTACCATAATATACAAATGTGTATAGATGCCAAAGTTCCTGTAGTTTCTGGGACAACAGGTTGGGTAGAACAATTAGATGCGATGAAAAAATATTGTATTCAAAAAAATGGAGCTTTTTTATATGCTTCTAATTTTAGTATTGGGGTGAATATTTTTTTTGAAATCAATAAAAAATTAGCACAATTAATGAATCTTCAAAATCAGTATAATATTGAAATGGAAGAAATTCATCATATTCATAAATTGGATGCTCCAAGTGGTACGGCAATTACTTTAGCTCAGCAAATAATTCAAAATATAGATAGAAAAAAAGAATGGATAGAAGGGATAAGTAAAAATGCTACACTCAATGAAAATTCAATTCATATACGTTCTAAAAGGATTGAAGAAACTCCTGGTACTCATTCCATTATTTATTCTTCGTTAATAGATTCTATAGAAATCAAACATACTGCCCATTCTAGAGATGGTTTTGCTCAAGGAGCATTACTTGCCGCTGAGTGGTTACAAAATAAAAAAGGGGTATATAGTATGAAAGATGTTTTAGGCTTGTAATATTGTTTTCAGTTTTCACTGAAGAATCTCATTATAATGAATCTTAGAATTTCAAAATAAACATACTCTTTTATTAAAAAGGAGGAACAAAATGTTTACTTTTTTGTTATATCTATTTTATAATGTACCTTACAATGAAGTTGTTGAGTAATACTTGATAAAATGATAATAATCGGTTGATTTCTAAGTCAAAACTCATTTTGAGCTTCGTAGCTAAAGTGTGGCTCAAAAAATAGTTGAAGAATGTAGGAGTTAATGGTTTCGAATTAGATGATTCCATCATTTTAAACTACTTCAATCTTAAAATCTAACATTGCGAATAAATATAAATGAAACATCTAGCATATTTAAATCAATTTTTTTGGAAATATAGGTGGCGATTCCTTCTAGGAATTATATTTGTTATTGTTTCTAACTTATTTAGAGTGCTTCAACCTAGAGTGATTAGAAATGCTCTAGATTTAGTCGTAGAGAATATTAATTTATTTAAAAATACAGAAGGTTTTTCTTTTCAAAATGCTATTTATAACGACTTAGGATATACACTAATGATTTTTGGTTTGATTGTTCTAGGCTTAGCTGTCATGATGGGTGTATTTATGTTTTTTATGAGACAAACTATTATTGTAATGTCTCGATTAATTGAATATGATTTGCGAAATGTTATTTTTAAACATTATGAAAAATTAGATACTGCTTTTTATAAAAAAAATAATACGGGAGATTTAATGGCTCGAGTTTCAGAAGATGTTTCTAAAGTCAGAATGTATTTAGGTCCTGCATTAATGTATGGTATTAATTTAATTTCTCTTTTTGTTTTAGTCATTTATTCTATGTTGAGTGTAAGTAAAGAACTAACACTTTATGCATTAATTCCTTTGCCGATTCTTTCTATTTCTATTTATTATGTGAGTAATATAATTAATAAAAAAAGCGAAAAAATACAACAACAATTATCTACTTTAAATTCTACATCTCAAGAAGTTTTTTCAGGTA
>JAHDII010000023.1 GCA_020630895.1 Saprospiraceae bacterium | reverse complement strand
CTGAAAATAGTATTTTGTGGATAATGTACTTCATAATTTCTGGCTCAATTAGGGTTTACACGATTTGAATTAATTAATTCAATAAAATGTTGCTACACTTTTTGAGTTTCTAATTGTCGTCTTAATCGATAATATGTTTCTAATTGAGATCGTACAATAAAATCATCTCCTACTTTTTGATATTCATTTTCATAAAATTCATCAATAATCCTAGCTTTTACATTATCCGATAATTGTATTTTTAAAACTTCTTTAATTTCTTGTTTTATTTCTTCATTATAAATAGGAAAAGCAGTTTCAATTCTATAACTTAAATTTCTTCTCATAAAATCTGCTGAAGAAAGATATAGTTCATCATCATTATTATTTTTAAACCAAAATACCCTAGCATGTTCTAAAAATCGATCTACAATACTAATTGCATAAATATTTTCACTAAAGCCTTTTTTACCTGGTACTAAACAACAAATACCTCTTACAATAATTTCAATTTTCACACCTGCATTACTCGCTTCATATAATTTTGTAATAATTTCTTTATCTTCTAAACTATTCATTTTTAAAATCATATGAGCTTCTTTCCCTTGTTTTGCCCACTCAATTTCTCTCTCAATTTTAGCTACAATTGCAGAACGTAAATTAAATTGTCCTACTAACAAATGTTTAAATTCAATTTGAGGTAATTTTACAGTTTCTAAAAAATTAAATACTCTAGCAATTTCAGAAGTTAATCTTTCATCAGAAGTAAATAATCCTAAATCACAATATAATTTTGCAGTATCTTCATGAAAATTCCCTGTTCCTAAATAAGCATAAAATTGGTGTTCACTATTTTTTTCTTTTTTAATAATAGCTAATTTAGAATGTACTTTTAATCCTGGAAAACTATAATATACTTGTACGCCTGCTGCTTCTAATTTTTCTCCCCATTTTAAATTGGCTTCTTCATCAAAACGTGCTTTTACTTCCACAAAAACAACGACTTGTTTTCCTGCTTTTACCGCATTAATGAGTGCATTCATGATCCGTGATTTTTTAGCCACTCTATATTGTACAATTTTAATATGAGTAACATCTGGATCTTTAGCTGCTTGTTCAAAAAATTGAACGACTGATTCGTAAGACTGATAAGGAACATGAATTAAATGTTCTTTTTCATCAATTGCAGCAAAAATATCTTCTGCTTGTTCTAAAGCATCATAAGATAAAGGAGGTAAGGGGTTATTTTTTAAATAATCTAATCCAAATGAAGGAAATTTAAAAAAGTCAAAATTATTATGATAGCGTCCTTCTCTTAATAAATCTGCTCGTTCAAGATTAAATGTCTCCATTAAATAATTCAGTAAATCATTAGGCATTTTTCTATCATATACAAATCGAGATGCAGGACCTACATTTCTTTTAGTCAAGCTTTTTTTAATTTTAGATACCAAATCTCCTTGAAATTCATCTTCAATATATAATTCAGCATCTCTTGTTAATTTAAGAGAATATGTATCTAAAATATCATAACCTGGAAATAATTGAGAAACATTATGTCGTACTACATCATCTAAAATAATAAGATCTTTTTTACCTTCAAATTCTGAGGGAATTTCAATAAATCTAGGAGAATAATCTGAAGGAACTTTTACAATAGCATATTCTGAACGAGAATTCGTTTTTCCTTTTCTTTTTAAATGAATACTTAAATATAATTCGGCATTATTTAAAAAAGGTTGAACCATTTTATTGACCAAAAGTACAGGTTGTACGAAAGGCAATAAATGATTACTAAAATAGTCTTCTACAAAATGTTGCTGTTCTTCCGTTAATTCTAATCTTCTTCTAATTCTAATTCCATTTCTTTTTAGTTCTGGAATAATTTGTTCTTCAAAAATTTTGCTATAATGTTCTTGTTGTCCGTTAACTATTTTTAAAATATCTTTAATGATATGCTTAGGAGAAAATTCTAATTTCTTTTGTGTTTTTTTTCCTAAACGCATCAAATTTCTATGATGTGCTACACGAACTCTAAAAAACTCATCTAAATTAGAAGAATAAATAGCTAAAAATTTAATTCTCTCAAACAAAGGAACAGCAGGATCTTCTGCTTCTTGCAATACTCTATGATTGAAAGATAGCCAACTTATATCACGATGGATTAATGGAATATCTACGAGTTCTTCTGCCATTATTTTCTTAATATTAGAATCAATTTATAATAAATATTGTTTAGGGTAATGCATCTCTACAAATTTAGCTGTTTTTGTATTGAAATGCGTCCATGAATCAATATCTGCTTGAATTTTTACAATACCGCAAGTCGGTACATTGGGCAAATAATCATTACTAAACATATTCGCTAAATGTGTTGTTGTTGGATTATGTCCAAAAAAACATACCGTTTGGATATTATCTCCTAAATTTTGAATTTTGTCAATAATATATTCTTCACTTCCCAAATAGGTATGATCATCTAATTCTATATTTTTTTCTTCTTTTTCTAATTCTTGAGCAAAATGTTTTGCTGTAGAAAAAGCTCTTACTGCGGGGCTAGAAATCATCATATCAGGAAGTATTTCTTTAGATTTAAATAGCTTTGCCATAAAAGGAGCATCTCTAAACCCTCTCTTATTCAAGGGTCTATCAATATCTGACAAAGACATATCTTCCCAACTAGATTTTGCATGTCGAATGAAATAAACTGTTTTCATGTATCTATAGTATTTAAATATTTAAGACATAGATAATGATTTTTGAGAATAATTTACACTTTACTTGGATCAAATTTAGAATAATATTACTTTTGCAGCGGCGGAGTCATACGACTAGCTCCTCCTTAATCCCCCAGGTACGAAAGTAAGCAAGGGTAGGGAGTTGAGCAGTGCGATATGATTTCCGCTTTTTTTATGCATTAATCCCAACGTCCTTCGGGATCAGAAATATTATTAGGTACTACATCATTAGCTGGTTTTTCTCCCCTATTTGCATTTGTACAATTCGTTGGTTTTGTTTGAGATAATCGAATATCTATTTGATCTCCTACATTTACAAATTTCCCTGGATAATATTGAGGAAATTGAGCTACAACATAAGCCGTTGCTGTATCTACAACAGAAGCATCTACCGTCAAATTTCCTAACATGAGATTATGTCCTCCTCTTAATTTGAAAAGGGCTTCTTTATAAGTTAAACACATTAAATCAGGAATTTGTGTAGGTCCTGAATCATATTTTTTTACTACAACAAATTCTAATGAATCTCCTATTTGAACTTTATATCCTTTAAAATTATCAAAATCTGTATTTTTATCTTCCATTACCTTTCCTTTATATCTTACTTCACGAATAGTTCCAGATGCCTCACCAATAACTTCTTCTACTATTTTATGTCCTATTCTTAAGTCATCTAAATAAGAAGTAATATCTTCAAAAGGAATTCCATACAATTTATCTTCAATCTTCACAGAAGAAATATAACTGTCATAAACCTTAAGATATATTCTTCTCCCATTTTTAGCCCTTGCCTGTGGTTGAGGATCTTGCTGTGCTATTTTATTAAATAAATGGGGACTTAATTCTCTTACATCAATGGTATCATTAATTACTATTTCAAATCGAGAAGATTTAGCTCCTTCTAGTACTTCATCAATATGCAACCCTACAAAATTAGGTACTTCGTACGTTTTATTATGTTGTGTATAACATTTTAATAAACCAAAAGAAAGCCATAATAATAATCCCGAAGCGAGTATTAATCCTAAACAATTGGCAAGTACTAAAGGAGTACTTCCAAAAATAAATAGTCTTTTATAAAAAGGAGGCTTTTTTCCTTTTACGACTTCAGAATAATGTTTATTTTCTTCAATATTTGAAGAATCCTCATTGGACTTGTTTATATCGTTCATGAAAACCGAATTCTAATATTTTATCAATAAATTGGTAGGGTTTATATCCATTAATGGCACATTGATGAAAAATACATGTTGCTGGAGTCATTCCAGGTAATGAATTAATTTCAATGATTAATGTTTCAGTTGTTCCATCTGCAAATATCCGAACAAAAGCATCAATTCTACAATATCCTCTTATATTTAAAATAATTGCTGCTTGTTTTAATGTATTTTTTACTTGTTCTGCTATTTGTTGATATTCTATTTTATTTTTTGAAAATCGAGCAGGTGTAATATTTTGACCTTCTCCTGCTAGAAATTTTTCTTCCAAAGATAATACTTCCCCTCCAGCTAATGCTTCTGAAGGTTCAAAAATTTCATATTCCCAACCATCATCATCAGGATGAGTTAACATTCCTCCTGTAATTTCAAGAAAATGAACAGCATCTTTTTTTCCAATTAATTCTTCTATAAGAATCTCATTTTTTTGAGGAAATTCTTCTTTTTCTCTCAATTTTAAGATGCTTCGTTCTTTTAAAGGAAGAAGTTCTTCTTCTCTATATATCAAATTACAAAATGCTTCGAGTTGTTCTCTATTTTTAATCATCTTAACCGCAGAACTACAACCGTCATCTACAGGTTTAGCAATTAAAGGATAACCAAATTGTGATTCAATTTTTTTGAGTTCTCTATTTTTATTTTGAATAAAATCTTTTTTATAGGTCAAATATTGTTGAGCCACACTAAAGCCATGTTGTTTTAATTTTTGAAGGGTATCATATTTATTAATAGTAATTTGAGACGAACTAGGATCAGAACCATTATAAGGTAAACCTACTTTTTCTAATTCTTTTTGAACTGTTCCATCTTCTCCTGGTCGTCCATGAAGAGCAATAAAAACGCCATCCACCTGTTGGGCTAATGCCTCAAAAGATAATTTTTGAGGCTGAAATACTACATGAGAAGAAGCATATTTTTGGGTTAAATCAGAACATTCTTTTTTTATTTTTTCAATAATAGGATGTTTTTTGTAATTCAAAATTTTATCCCTTATATCGTCTGCATTATCTTTTAATAATAAATTGATAGGTATTTGATAGAGTTCAAATTGTTCTTCATCTCCAAATAAAAATACTGGAACAGGGCTATATTTATCAGAACTTGCTAATTTTTCAAAAATATTTCTTCCACTTTCTACACTAATATGCCTTTCAAAAGAATAACCGCCCATAATTACAGCAATTTTCTTTTTTTCTTGTTTTCCTGTTTTTAATTCTTCTATTTGCTCATCTAATTTCGATAATAAACTTTGATATGACGTTTGATACAATGTGGTCTGAATTCTTTCTGATAACGATATTCGAATTAAATAGGTTAAAAATTGACTTGGATTGAGCCCTATTTCTGCTGCTTGATGAAAGAAAAAAGAGGAAGGCAACATTCCTGAAGTTGTATTAGGATCATTAAGAAATATTGTTCCTTTTTCATTGATAAAACCATCAATTCTAGCATATACATTAAATTCAAGATATTCAAAAAGGCGTTTGCACTCCGTTCTAATATTTTCAATTTGCTCTTCTGGTAGATTTATGGGAGTAATTTTTCTAGATAGTCCAGGTAAATATTTAGAACGATAATCAAAAACTTCACTTCCTTTAACAATTTCTGTAGGAGGCAATGCTGTAATGCTTTGATCTTCTTTTTTAATAACGATACAAGAAAATTCTTTTCCAGAAATAAAGCCTTCTATAACTACTTTTTGCTCAAATTGATGCGATTTTAAAACAATCTTTTCTTGATGTTCTAAATATTCATTGAGATAATTCAATAAGTTTTGAGGTAAATAAAATGTAGTTGCATCTATAGATAAGGGAAAACCTAAGCCACTTCTAATATCTGTAATCTCCTTAATCAATTCTATTTTTTCTTCTTGAGATTTGTTATTCCAATCCTTTGCCCAAATGGTATCTATAAAAAATGCAGCATCTACACAGTTTTTAAATTCCTGATATCCATTAGTATCATCAATAATTGAAACACCTATAGAAGAACCTTGATTTGCCGGACGAATCACTAATGGATATTGTATTTTTTCAACTGCTTCTTGATATAATTTTTTTTGAGTAGAATTTTTTAACCATTCTTCACGATCAACAACCATTACAGGGGGCGTTGCAAAATTAGCATTCTCCATTATCTTTTTTTGAAATGCTTTATCCATCCCAATAGAACAGGCTCTTATTCCACTTCCTGTATAAGGAATTTGTAAACTTTCTAATAGTCCTTGAATTTGTCCATCTTCTCCAAACTCTCCATGAAGAGCTAAAAATGCTACATCTATATATGAGGTCAATTCATGTAATTCTATTTTCTTGCCTACTTTTTGTATTATTTTTTCTATAAATACAGGATCTTTTTGAGCTATATCATGATTCCATAAACTTTCAATATATAATTGAAAATCATGTTCTGTTTCTGGTAAAAATTCTACTGGAGGATAAAAATCTCTAATTGTTCCTTTATATAAGTATTGCCAATCTAAAACAATGAAATTTTTAAAACTATCTACAAAAATAGGTATCGGCTCAAACAATGTTTTATCCAAATTGTCATAAACCGTTCTTCCTCCTGCAAAAGAAATTTCACGCTCTCTAGAAGGTCCTCCAAAAAAGATTCCTATTTTCATATAATGAAATTGATAATTAAATCGATTTTTAATAAAGTTTTATATTCATTACTTAGTAACAGTGTACTTCAGAACATTGGCACAAATATAAAAATTATTGTAGTAGTTTAAGATAGTAAATTAAAAGTCGTTATCGCTTTATGAGTATTCGTAGATAAAAGATAAGCGATTCGTTATGATTTTAGATTCTGATTGTTTAAATTTACATCATATACCAAATATATCTTCAACTAAATATCATTCCCATCAAATTATATTCATTACAACTATACCATAATAATACATTATTATGAGCTCATTTTTTTATTAATCATTAAAAATTTAAATAGTATAGCATGGCATTTAAAAAATCTACAGAGAAAAGGTGGAAAACTAAAAAGCAAGTTGTTGAAACCCTAGCAGAAAATGGAATTTACATCAGTTCTAGTGATATCGAAGAAAGTAGTAACAAAAGATCCTATATTATCAAAAATCATTTTTTAAATAAATATAATGGAAGTTTAAAGACTTTGATTAATTATTTAAAATTTCATAAAGAATAAGGAATACTATCCTTTTATAAAAAAGCCCTTATTCATAGTAAAATAAGGGCTTTTTTATAAAATATTATTACTAACTAGTTTTATAAAAAATAATTCGTAATAATATCTATTGCTTCAATCTTGGATCTATTGCATCTGTTAAACCTTCTCCAATAAGGTTAAATAAAGTTACAGTAACAAATATTGCTAAACCAGGGAAAATAGCTAACCACCAAGCATCTGGAGCTTGGCGAGATTGAGTTAATAATTGTCCCCATGTATTTAATTCAATAGGAATTCCAAAACCTAAAAAGGATAAAAATGACTCAATTAATATTGCTGCTGCAATACCAAAAGCTACAGCAATAAATACAGGAGCTAAGGCATTAGGTAAAGCATGTTTGAATAAGATATACCATTTGGGGTATCCTAATACTTGTGCTGCTTCAATATATTCTAAACTTCTAACTCGTAATAGTTCTGCTCTAATAAACCTAGCGATACCTGTCCATCTTACAGCACCTATCACTCCCATAACTAAAAAGATAGAAGGAGGAAAAACGGCAACAACAGAAAGAACTAGAATTAGTACAGGTACAGAAACAACAATTTCAATAAATCGAGTTACTATAATATCTACAGGTACACTAATTTTATCTTTTAGATAAGGAACATAATCTAGTAATTTAGCTATTAAATTTCCTATAACCATTACTACAATAGCTACTAATATGGCTAAGAAAAAAGAGATAGAAAAAAATCTTGAAAAATAAAACAGAGCTAGAGGAAAAAATAAAATATTCATAATGACCTTTCCTCTAGAAAGTTGGAGTCTATCATCGCCAAAGAAACCAGAAATAGAGCCAAAAAACAAACCTATAATTAAAGCAATCCCCATAGAAACAATTCCTACTAAGAAAGCAATTCTAGTCCCATGAATCATACAAGCGAAAACATCATTTCCTAATTTATTGGTTCCAAACCAATGCCGCCAACGATTAGATTTAATTTTCTGTTTTGCAAATGGTGCGACAAAAGGAGCATTATCCTGATCCATTGTTGTGTTCTTATAAGGAATAGGAGGCCATATTGACATATCATATTTTAAATCATACCAATTGACATTTCTAAAATCTTCTTGCCAATTAGATACTCCTGCAGCAACAGCGTATTCTTTAAATATAGGAAAATAGAAACTCCCTTTATATTGACACATAAAAGGTTTGTCATTAGCAATAAAGTCTGCAAAAACAGCAATAAAAGCCAAAAAAATCACAAAATATAACGAAAATAAAGCTCGTTTATTCTTTTTAAATTGTCTTCGAACATAAGGCCAATAACCTTGTTCTAGTTCCTTTTTTTCTTGACTATCTTCTTTTTTATTTTTCTTTTTGAATAACATAATTCAAATTAGAATGCTGTGTTTAAATTAATTATTTTTTATTCGTATATGTAATTCTAGGATCCACAAAAGCATATAATATATCTGCTATTAGATAGCCAATCATCGTTAATATGGCAACCATCATTACAATCGTAAATATTACAGGAAAATCTTGTGAAGTCATTCCTTCAACTAACATTCTTCCCATTCCTGGAATAGAAAAAATAACTTCAATGACTACAGAACCTGAAATCATTAAAGGAAAAATATTCGCAAATAAAGTAATAATAGGTAATAAAGAATTTCTAAAACCATGTTTCCAAATTACTTTATTTTCAGGTAATCCCTTTGCTCTAGCTGTTCTGATATAATCTTGTTTTAAAACGCCTAACATTCCTCCTCTCATTTGTCTAGATAAGAAAGCTAAACTACCATAAGTCCAACAAATCAATGGTAGAATTAGGTGATGGATACGTATTCCTAGATCTCTAAAAAATGATGGCCCATGGAGTTCCGTTGCTCTTTCTATAGCTTCTGAACCCACTCCATTTGTTGGAAATAATTGAATATATTCTGGATTACACAAGAAAATAAGAAATAATGTTGCTATCCAAAAACTAGGTAAAGAATACAACATGAACAAAATAGTAGTTGTTACATTATCTGCTACTGTTCCTTTTTTTACCGCTGAAAATACGCCTAGTGGAATTGCAAAGATGTAGGTTAGTATAATAGAAATTATACTAATTAACATCGTCCAAAAAATATTATCCTTAATTTTTAAAGCAATAGGCATTTTATCTTGGTACGATATACCAAAATCAAATTGAAGGAATCGAGTAATCCAAATATGATACCTATTTTTTAATCCATACCAATTAATGGCAGGAACATAATTTTTCCAAGAAGTAGATTGACTCACTACGCCATCATAACTTGCTTTAAGTTGAGCTAAACTCGTTGTAAGAATATTCAAGGAATCATTAATCTTATCGGTATATTTTTCGAGTCTTTTAATGTTATTATCAACATCTTTTGGCTTAGATTTTAAATACAAATTAGCAGCATAATCTCTTAATCTACCCCAAGATTTTAAACTCGCAGAATCTGCTTCAAAAGCTAAAACTTTCTTTTCATACTTCTTCAATTCCTCATAATAATTACTTATCTGATTCCAATTTCCATGTTCACTAGTCAAAGCAGATAAAGTTTCACGATGAGCTTTTCGATATATCTTATGTAGGGTATCACAATCGGCTAAAGAAGATATAGTAAAATAAAAAACAGGCAGATCCATATTTAGTTCTTTCCATTTTTTAATATACTCTTTTTCTCCTGCCATTCTATCTGTTGCACTTTCTTCTCCAGGAGAAGAAATCATATTAGCAACAGGATCTCCTGGAGCATAAACACCTAGCATAAATATCACAAAAGAAATGATAAATAATGTAGGAATAAAAATTAAGATTCGCTTTAGTATATATCTAAACATAGTAGATATAAGATTTTAAAAATTAAGATGAGCAACAAATTTAATAAAAAAAGTTACTCATCTTAATTTTTTTAGGATTTATTGAGAATTTTTTAATACAGGGCTAAAACCATTAGGTAAAAAGCCTGAGCGTAAACCAGAACCAAAGATATTTTCATATTTTCTACTCAATACTACTCTATTTCTTTGTACTGTTAAGAAAATATAAGGCACATCATCATGAATCATTTTTTGTAATTCTTTATAATATCCTGCTCTTTCTTTATCATCAACAGTAGCTCTTAGTTTTTCAATTAATGCATCTGATTCAGGAGTACCGAAACCAACATAATTTGAACCATTATTATAAGATTCTGTATGCCAAATTTGTTTAGGATCGCTTTCTATTGGAGAAGCTGCCCAACCTAGAATATACATATCAAAATCATGTTTTTTTACTTTATCTAGAAATGTACTCCATTCTAAAATTCTAATATCAACTTTAACTCCAATTTGTTTACATCCTGCTTGGAAAATTAAAGCAGCTGATTTACGTCGATCATTACCACTATTAACAATTAGAGTTAATTTCATATCTTCTTGTTCCCCATCTATTTCTTTATCTAAAATACCATCTTCATCAGCATCTCCCCAACCTGCTTCTTCAAAATACGCCTTAGCTTTTTGCAAATCATATTTATATAATTCTAAATCTGTATTCAATCTATCTTTAAATAAAGGATGAACAAAATTAGGCATTTGCTCTCCTAAACCATATAATTCAGTTTTAATCAACTGTTCAATATTCATTAAATGAGCTAAACCTTTTCTAACCTTTACATCCTCCAAACGAGGATCTCTTGTATTCAAGCCAATATAATCATAAGCAAAATATGGAGGTGCAGATAATTGATATTTTCCTTTAAAATCCATACTTTCTCTAAGTTCTTCTACAAATTGTTTATTAGGAACTGCTTTCATCGCATCCAAATTTTGTCCCTTTAAAGCAACAACAGCAGCCGTATAATCATTAATTGTTGTATAAACTATTCTTTTAGGATATGCTTGGAACCATGGATTTTCTGGTTCATTCACTTTATCTCCCCACCAATCTTTTTTCCTTTCTAAAACAATACGCTCGTTTGTATCCCATTTTACAAATTGATATGGTCCTGATCCTGCACAAATTTCTCTTTTAAATTCATTAGAATTAAAGAATTGAGCATATTCCTTCAATACAGAATCATCTGTTAGTTTTTTCTCATTTTTAGAATCTAGCATTTCTTTCAAGCTATAATTTTTCATCACTCCTTTAGGATCATAAACATAAGGAGGAATTGCAATTAGGCTTACAGCTACAGAAGTTTCTACACTCATATAACGCTTATTACAAACAACTCTGAATTTTTTAGGATTATCTTTATCCACAATAATATCTCCGATATAATCTAAATAAGGTTTTTTAGATCCTATATCTTCAATTCCTGGAACAAATACTATTTTTAAAGAATACACCATATCATGCCCTGTAATAGGAGAACCATTATCCCATGTAGCTTCTGGTCTTATTTCAAAATCTAAAGTTACATTCCCATTTTCATCTTCTCCTTTTATTGCTCTTTCCTTTGCTAATACAGGAACAAAATCATAAGTTTTAGGATTTAAATAATATAAATACTGATGCGTTTGAAAGCCCATTTCTGTACTTTGAGCATCTGAAGCATAAGCAAAATTCAAATGTTCAAGATCAGATAAGGCATGAACTCTTACTCTATCTGATGTTAATAAGTCATTTGAATCTAATGCTAAAGGAGGTATTTCTCCTGCATCAAAAACAAAATCATCTGTATTCGCAGATTGAGTTGGAGTATCTGTTCCTTCTGCATTAGGGTCTTCTGTTTCAAAACAGCTTACTAATAACATCATTGATGCTATTAGAGCAAAAAATAAATTAAATTTTTTAGTCATAATAATTTTAATGAAAGTATAACAATGGTTTTGCAATTTTCAAATTTCTATTTTGTACTTCTGCACTTATATAAATACGATAAATTTCTGTAATAATAATGAGATTTCATCAGTATTTAACAATTTGTAGCTTTAATTCATTGAGTTTTTCATAAAAATTAAGCTTTTCATATCATATATAGATATAATATGGTGTAAATTTGCCGTTTATGAGCAAAAAAATTTTAATTGCTGGAGGAACAGGACTTATTGGAAAACGCTTGAGCGAACTACTCATAAAAAAAGGTTACGAAGTCCTTTTATTGAGTAGAACACCTCAATCTAATGCAACGATCTCTACTTATCAATGGAATCTCTTTCAAGGTACTATAGATGAAGAAGCGCTACATCAAGTAGATTATATTATTAATTTGGCAGGTGCAAATGTTGCAGATCAACGTTGGTCACAACGAAGAAAAAAAATATTAATAGATAGTAGAGTTTATGGTGCTGCAACTTTTGCTAAATATATTGAAGAAGGACTTCTTCAGCCTAAAGCTTATATTTCTGCTTCTGCAATTGGAATTTATGGAAATACAGGAGAACAAATGGTTACAGAGAACGCTTCTAAAGGAGAAGGTTTTTTAGCAGATTGTACTGAGGCTTGGGAAAGTGCTTTTTCAAAAATTGCAAAGGTCAATATCAGAACAGTAGGGCTTAGAATTGGTATTGTTTTTTCATCATCAGGTGGGGCATTAGAAAAAATGTTACTTCCCTTTAAATTTAGAATTGCCAATTGGTTTGGTAATGGAAAACAATATTATTCTTGGATTCATATAGAAGATGTTTGCCAAATGTTTATATGGGCTTTAGAAAATGAAAATACAAATGGATTTTATAATGCTGTTGCTCCTGAAGCTATTTCGAATAAAGAACTCATTCAAGAAATAAAAAAAATAAAAAATAAAAAATATTTAAGTTTTCCCATTCCTGCTTTTTTATTGCGATTATTTTTAGGACAAATGGCTGATATTATTTTACATGGCTCTAAAGTTTCTCCTCAAAAAATTATTCAAGAAGGATTTCAATTTCAATTTTCTGATTTGAATAAAGCATTAAAAAATTTAATTCAATAATTAAATTTGATTATAGACAAATTAAAAACGCAGAGAAACGCGAAGGAATACGCAGAGGTTCACAGAGACATAATGTATAGTTTTCATCTATTTAATCTAATGAAAATCTCAGTAATTCTCAACAAATAACTTTGCGTTTTCCCTACATTAAAATAACATTTTGCATTAATGTTTATTTTTTGCTCACAACCTTTTTTATGATCACTGCATCTTAATAATAAACAAAAAATGGTGACGATCATTTTTCTAAAATTTTAATATCCCATTACCGAGCTTTCATTTTTTATAGTGAATTTTATTTATTAAAAAAATTTTAATTTTATTCAAATGAAAAAGATTTATATCCTTTTTATTTTTTGCTTCGTAGCAAATATAATTTTAGCTCAACAGACTAAAGATGCAGTCCGTTCTCCTCAAAGAAATAATTTAATTCAATCGTATCAAAAATATAATGAGTCTATTCCTACAGAAAAATTATATCTACATAGTGATAGAACTTTATATAAACCAGGAGAAATTATTTGGTTTAAAACATATTTAACTGACGCACAAAATATTTCTAGTAAAAAAAGTCCTATTATTTATGTTGAATTTATTAATCCAAAAGGAAATGTAGAACGAAAATTATCGCTTTCAAAAAAGAACGATATTTTTAATGGAGAATTTCAAATTCCTCCTCAAGCTCCAGGAGGAATTTATAAAATTAGAGCCTATACTACTTGGATGAAAAACTTTGGAAATAATAGTTTTTTCGAAAAAGAAATTACGATTCAAGGAGTTGTTCTTCCTAAATTATTAATGAAATTAGATTTTGAAAAAGAAGCTTATGGCTCAGGAGATAATGTTGTAGCAGAATTAGATTTAAGAAATTTAGATGATACCCCTTTATTATTAAAAGAATTTACTTCAACTATTAGTATTGGAGGAAAAAAAATAAAAGATGTAAACAGTAAAACAGATAAAAATGGGCATGCAAAAATTTCTTTTTCACTACCTGAAAATTTAGAAACTAATGATGGGTTAATTAATGTAAAAATTAATTATGAAGGAAGTACTGAATCTATTAGTCGTTCTATTCCTATTGTATTAAAAAACATTGATATTCAATTCTTTGCAGAAGGAGGAGATTTAATTTATAGTACTCAAAATAAAGTCGCATTTAAAGCATTAAATGAATTTGGTGAAGCAGCAGATATATCTGGCGTTATTGTCAATTCATCAGGAAAAAAAATTAGTAGTTTTGAAAGTTTTCATCAAGGAATGGGAGCTTTAGAATTTACACCAAAAAAAGGAGAAAATTATTCTATAAAAATTACAAAACCTCAAGGAATAACATCTACTTATCAATTGCCCAAAATTTTAGATAATGCTATTGGGTTTCGAGTGTTAGAACAATCTAAAAATAAATTACAATTAGATATTTATTCTCCTCTTTCTCAACAAGTACATTTAGTAGGATATATTGGTGGACAATTAAAAAAAATAATTCCTATTCAAGTTGAAGAAGGAAATAATAAAATAAATATTAGCACTGATGAATTACCTGTAGGAATTTTACAATTGACTGTTTTTGATCAGAAATTAAATGCTCATGCAGAACGATTAATTTTTGTTAATAAAGACAGAAAAATAAATGTAGAATTAAAAACAGATAAAGAAAAATATTTGCCTCGTGAAAATGTAAATTTAAATATTAAAGTTACTGATGAAAAAGGGCATGGTATAGCAGGTGATTTTTCTCTTGCTGTTGTAGATGATCAAATTCATACTTTTGCAGATGATAAACAAAATAATATTCTTTCTTATTTATTAATGTCATCAGAATTAAAAGGAAAAATTGAAGAACCTAATTTTTATTTTGATCCTAAAGAAGAAAAAGCAGATAAAGCTATAGATTTTGTAATGTTGACTCATGGTTGGAGAAGATTTGAATGGAGAGATGTTTTAGAATTTAATGAAGAAGAAATTGCAAAAATAATTTTATATCCTGCTGATGAATTAAGTACTGGAGGGCAATTAATTGTTGATGGAAAACCTGTTCCTAATGCAAGAATTTGGACTAAAGATCATAAGCATTTTTCTAAGACAGATAAAAATGGATATTTTTATTTTTCTAATGTTTCCTTGCCTATTACAGTAGAAGCTAGACATAGAGGATTAAAAGCTCAAAACACTTTATATTATTATACTACAAAAATAAAATCACAAAAAAATAACAATGCAAATAGTGGTTCTTATGCCAATGGTATTTATAAAAGTCGTTTAATAGATTCTAATGGAGAACCTTTAATTGGTGCTACCATTGTTGTCAAAGGTACGAATAGAGGAGTGGTTTCTGATATCAATGGAGAATACGAAATTGCTGTACAACCTCAAGAAACTTTAGTGATTTCTTATTTAGGATACAAACCTCAAGAAATTGTAATCCATCCTAAAAAAATAAATAAAAAAGATATACAATTATTAGCCAAAAATGAGAATGTAGATTTAGATGATGTTCTTGCAGAAGTTGCAGAAGTAGAAGTTGAAGAGGATGAAGTAAAAGTAGAAGCACTAGGAGAAGTAGTAGATATGATAAACAAAGAAGAATTTGACAATATTATCGAGAATCAAGTACAAGGATTGGAGGTGATAGAAGAAAAAGAAAGAAAAGCATTTAAAGTAGCGGAAAAGAAAAGAAAAAAAGCAGAAGAAAAAGCTTTAATGCGAGAAGCTAATGCTGCAGAGGTAGCAGATCTGAAAGAGGTCGCTGTGGATAGAAGAGCAGGAGACATGATGCTAGAAGAAGAAGCTGTCGAATTAAATGCTGTGGTTGTAGCTGCTGCACCTGGAGTAAAAAGAGATCAAGCCATGGGAGCAAGTGTTACCAAAGTAGATGCTTCTCAAATTCATGGAAATGGTGCTGCGGGTTATTATTTTGATACTCCTACTGGTTTCTCAACTCCTAATTTATACATCCAAAATATTGCAAGAGCTTCTGTTCGTTTTCATAATGCTAGACAATTTTATGCCCCTCGTTATAACAAACAATCCATGAAATATGCTAATGGAACCGATCAACGTAAAACACTATTTTGGTCGCCCAATATTAAAACGAATGATAAAGGAGAAGCTCAAATTGTTTATTCTAATGCTGATTTAGTCAGTACATATAGAATTATTTTAGAAGGAATTTCTAATCAAGGACAAGTGATTAGAAATGAAAGCACCTATTCTACACAAAAAGCAGTGGCTTTTGATGCTAAATTCCCTGTTGCTGCTACTCATGGAGATACTTTAATGCTTCCTATAAAAGTTAAAAACAATACTAATGAAGCTATTACAGGTAATATTACCGCTAGTTTATATGGTCTTCAAATTGTAGGAAATCAAGCCAATAGAACTGTAAACATTCCTGCTGGAGAAACTCATATTGAATTTTTCAAAGTAGCGATTGGACGTAATATCAATAAAGGAAAACACAATATGATTTTTAGTTTTCAGCACCCAAAAGGAACGGAGACGATTCGTCAAGTCATAGATATTAATCCTAAAGGATTTCCTAGAGCTGTTGCCCTTTCTAGTAAAGAATTACAAAGAACATTCAATTTTGAAATCAATGATGTTATGGATAATTCTTTAGAAGGACAAATTAATATTTATCCTAATATTATGGAAGAATTAGTTTCTGGAACAGAATCTATTTTACGTCAGCCACATGGTTGTTTTGAGCAAACTTCTTCTAGCAATTATCCTAATGTAATGGTACTTCAATACATGAAGGAACAAGGAGAAATTGATCCTAATATTGAAAGAAAAGCCAAGCAATTTTTAAAAACAGGTTATGCTCGTTTATCTGGTTATGAATGTAGTAAAGGAGGTTTTGAATGGTGGGGCAAAGATCCTGGACATGAAACATTAACGGCTTATGGTTTACTTCAATTTACAGATATGAAAAAAGTATATCCTGGAGTAGATAATGCTATGCTAGACAGAACCGTAAAATGGTTATTAGATAAAAGAGATGGCAAAGGTGGATTTACTCAAAGAGGTGGTGGCTTAGATAGATTTACAGGTTCTTCTTATGATATTGGAAATGCCTATATCGCTTATGCTTTAACTGAAGCAGGTTATACAGATATTGAAAAAGAAGTAAATCATGCTACTCAAAAAGCTTTGGAATCCAAAGATGCCTATATGTTAGCTTTATGTGCTGTTTCTAATTTTAATTTAGATAAAAAGGCTGTAGCGAATCAATGTTTAGATGTTATTGCAACTCAGTTTACAAAAGAAGGAGATAAACTTCAAGTAAAAGAAACAGTAACTCGAAGTTATGGTGCCAATAGATTAACTGAAACTGCTGCTTTATATGCTGTAGGGTTGATGAGAAATACTAAGGATAAACTAAATAGTACAGAATTAGAGAAAGCAATTATGTTTTTGGCTAGTAAAAGAGGAGGTTATGGTGGTTTTGGTTCTACTCAATCTACCATTTTAACATTAAAAGCATTTACTGCTTATGCTAAATTTATGGGTAAAACTGAAAACAGTGGAAAGGTTCAAGTATATGCCAATGGAACAAAGGTGTATGAATTGAAATACAACAAAGGGCATAAAGGACGTATGACTGTTGATTTAAAACCTTATTTAAAAAATGGTAAAAATACCATTACAGTAACTTTTGATGAAACAGATACTGCTCTACCCTATTCTGGTAATCTTTCTTGGGTTTCTTTAACTCCTGATACTTCTCCAGATTGTAGAGTAGATTTAAAAACTTCTATCGCAACAGAGCATACAAAAGTAGGAGAAACGGTACGTCTTACTGCAACCATAAAAAATAAAATTGATGAAGATGTACCTACACCAATTGCACTTATCGGAATTCCTGCTGGTTTAAGTTTACAACCTTGGCAATTAAAAGAATTAACGGATAAAGAAATTATAGATTATTATGAAATAAAAGGAAATTATTTAATTGCTTATTTTACTGAAATTGAAAAAGGAAAAAGTAGAACTGTAAATCTGGATTTAAAAGCAGATATTCCAGGTACTTATCTTGCTCCTGCCAGTACAGCTTATTTATATTATGACAAACAAGATAAAGATTGGGAGTCGGGTCATTCTATAAGTATTAGTAATTAATTTTTAGAACATTAGCGATATAAATATTTAGAACATTTTCTAAGCATTTATATCGCTAAAACTACCTTGAAATATTCATCTGAAATTAAAAGAAAAACTACCAAGTATGAAAAAATTAATTTTAATTTTAATTACGTCTATTCCTATTTCTATATTTTCTCAAACATTAAATCAAAACCCTTATTTAATTTATTATTTAGGACCTTATCTACAAGAAAGTGCTTTAGGTACTATCATGGGAAAAGCTTATGAAGGTATTGGAAAAATACATTTAGCAAAAAATATTCCTAGCACATGGATAGGGAGTTACTCTATGAATCACTTACCTATTTCTGCTCGATATGCAGATTATAATACTCCTTTTGGTCGTTCGTATTTAGGAACAAATAGTGGTTCTTATAATTCAACGGATCTCACTTTTTTAGGAAGTCATTTTGGAGAAATTGAAGGAAATATTTCTAGTACTTATAGATTAAAAAAGAAACAAAATATTTCTACAACACTCTTATTAAATTATCAATATTATAATGGTGATAAAGATAAAAACGAAGATCATTTTTTAGATTTGAATCATAAAAATAAATTTTTTGGTATTAATAGTTGGACATTTAGAAAAGGGAATTTTAATAATACGACTACTGCATATCATTTGAATTTGAATGAAGTAGGAGGAGAAATTACTTTTAATAAAGATACTGATTATTTAAGTACAAATGCTTATGGTTTAGGCACAAACTTAAGCCATACTGGAGTTGCTATTCAAAATCAATATGTTTTAAAAAATAAAGAAACAAATATTACTCAAGGAATTTTTGTTTTAGATGCTGAAATGCGTTTAACAGATCTTACAGATTTTTATGGAACTAAAGAATATAAAGGAAATGAACGCTTAATTAATACTTATTTAAGTTATCAATTTTCTAAATCACTTACTGATTATGAATTTGGAATTCAATTTAAAAATGATAAAATTGAAGAATCTTTTGCAGATTCTCAAATGACTAATAACAATCATTTTATTACAGGTATTTATGGACGTGCCGAAACAAAAATAGGTTATAAATTAAAATTGAAAAGTGATATCAGAATGCATTATCACTCCTTAGATAATTTTTTAATTCATCCTAGTATTCAATTATCTTACGTTCCTATAAAAAATACTTTAATTAGTTTTTTTGCAGGAAATGGACGTAGAAATGCACAAATTTTTTCTGAAAACAGTCGTTATTTATTTACAGGCAGAGAAGTTCAACTACAAGAATCGTTACAAGCAGAAAAAGCTTGGCATTATGGTATGAGTTTCAAGTGGAGTCCGAATTATTGGCAAGAAATATTCTACAACTTGAATGTAGGAAATTTTCGTTATTATTTTTTATTTCATCATAATATTTATCAAAATATAAATTATATAGATCTATCTTCTGATGAACAAATTTTGAGTTTTAAAAATCATAATGGAAAAGCATTTAAAACTTCTTTAAATAATAGAATTACTTTTTCTCCTGTTCAAGGAGGCTTAATTCTTTTAATGCACCGATTTGATGTTTTTAAAATGGATATAAATGGTAATATGGAAAATAAATTATTTCATCCTAGAAATAGTTTTATGCTTTCTTTTAAATATAGTTTTAAAAAATATATTCATTTTAATACTAATTTTCATTTGGTAGGAAAAACATATACTCCAGAAAAAGCTTATGTCAATGGTTTAGCTCCTCGACAAAAAAGATGGGATATTCATTTTACTGTTCCTTTAGGAAATTATATTTCAAAAATGAAAAAATTTGATTTAATTTTAGGTTGGGATAATATAACATCAAACAAAGTAGATAGAATTATTATTGGTTCAGAAAATCCGTTTGATGATGGTTTAGATGGAGGAATTATTCCTGGAAATGCTGTAGGGCAAAAGTTATATGGAGGTATTAAAATTGGTTTTTAATACCTCTATATAAACAAATTATTTATCAAAACATTAGTCTTTATCTCGAATTGGTTTATCATCAATAATTCGAGATAAAGTCTAATCTTTTTACATTAAAATACCATTTTTGGCTTTTATTGAAGGGGGCAAATCAGTTTCACCAAGCATTTCTCTCAAATCAATTTCAATGACTCTACATAAAGATAACATGGGAATATCATTAGCCATACCTTGAAATGGATTTTCAGTATAATCACCTACCACTTCCATCATCACATAAACCCAACCGATTAAAGCTGTTATTGGAATAGATAACCAAAATCCCCAGTCTCCTAATTTCATTAATTCAGGAATCATGCTAAATGGTAAAAGAAGAATAAATATACCTACAAAAATTCGACTCATATTAGCATATTGTCGAGGTAAAGGAAATTTTTTAATACGTTCATTTTTTCCTTGAAGGGTATAAAAACTTCTGAGTACATCTGCCATTTGTGTATGACGAAAATCGTCAATAAAATTCTGAGACCTCAAGTTACTTAAATCACGAGATTGCTCATTAATAATTTGAGTGGCAGTATTGACATTCGCCACCAATCTATCATGCTCTTCTAAAGGAAGAAACGCCTTTAATTCTGTTCGTGTAACTTCATCGTCTATTAAGCCAATTCCAAAATTTTTTTGATAATATTCTGCAGTACGTGCAGTATGTCCTCCTTGACTAATATGTTCCCATGGTGTAGGAATTAATAGTTGACTCCGATGTGCATATAACCAAGCAATATGTCTATAAATTAATCTCTTTTTTATTTGATGAATT
>JAHDII010000329.1 GCA_020630895.1 Saprospiraceae bacterium | reverse complement strand
TTGCCTGAATATCCCTTTAAGAATATATAGGAAATATAGGGAAATAGAAAAAAATACAATATTACTTGTACCATATGAATTTTCCAAAAAAGCAAATATGTATTTAGTTCAAGCAGAAAATTATATTAAAACAAAAAACTATATTAAATCTAGAGAATATTATCAGAAAGCTTTTGATGTGTCTCCTAAGCTCTTTATTTGTTTAACTAATATCGGACAAACTTATGAAAAAGAAGGAAACATTGAAGAAGCAATTATATGGTATAAAAAAGCTATTGAAAAAAATTATATAGATTTTACTGCACATCATTTTTTAGCAAATTGTTATGCGCAAATAGGAAAAATAAATGAAGCAATTGATCATATTACTATTGCTCAAATTTTAGATCGAAATAATTCTAAAATTAAAAAATCAACGGTTAACATTTTTCACAAGAAAGGAATTACTACAAAAGATTGGTCTTTTAATCCTCAATGTAAAATTACTTATTACGATACATTAAAAAAGATAGTAAATGTTCAATATGATTATGATTGGTTTGATTATAGTTGTGTAACAGCAGTTTGGGAAAAAGAACCAGGATATAAAAAATCTAGAGGAATTGAAAAAGGAAAACTTCCTCTCATACAATTTAAGGAACAAATGCTTTCTTTAATACCCATGGTCAAAAAAGAAAGGTTAATAAAAAAATACCCAGAATTATTCGTCTTAAAAAAAGCTATTAATAATAATTTCATGAAGGAATATATGTTCTATGAAATGATTTTACCAGATTATCCCGAAGTAGCTTTACAATTATCGAAAGAATTTATTTTGGATATTAAAAACTATATTTTAAAAGTTCGTCAGATTACTGATTCTAAAAAAAAATCTTCAAGAGATAATTCTTTAAAGAAAAAATAATGCATTCAAAAAACTTGGGCTATGATTGACAAATCATAGCCTATAATTTTTAAATAATATGAAAAAATTTTATGATGTACCGTCCCCTTGTTTTTTATTAGATGAACAACTATTAATTAATAATTTAAAATTATTAGAGGACATAAAAAATAAAGCAGGAGTTAAAATAATTTTGGCTTTTAAAGGTTTTGCCATGTGGTCCACTTTTGATTTAATTTCTGATTATTTAGATGGTGCTACAGCAAGTTCTTTAGCAGAGGCCCAATTGTGTTATGAAGAAATGAATACCTTATCTCATACATATAGCGTCGCATATATTCCTAGAGAATTTAATGAGATAATGAAATATTCTTCTCATATTACTTTTAATTCATTGAATCAGTTTGAAAGATATAAAGGAGAAGTATTCAATCATCCTACAAAAATTTCAATGGGCTTGAGAGTCAATCCTGAATTTTCTGAAATTGAAACAGATTTATATAATCCTGCTGCAAAAGGAAGTCGGCTAGGAGAAGACAAGGAAAAATTAAAAAATGGCTTACCTAATGATATCGAAGGTTTACATTTTCATGCTCTATGTGAAAATGATTCTTATACTTTAGAAAAAGTATTACAATCATTTGAAAAGCATTTTGGACATTTATTATCACAAGTAAAATGGGTAAATTTTGGAGGAGGTCATTTAATTACAAAAAAAGGATACGATCATCAACATTTAATTAATTTATTAATACAATTTAAAAATAAATATAATGTTGAAATTATTTTAGAACCAGGAAGTGCCATTGCTTGGGAAACGGGTTATCTAGTTGCTACGGTTTTAGATATTGTCAATCATCATCAAATTCAAACAGCTATATTAGATATTTCTTTTACTTGTCATCAGCCAGATACATTAGAAATGCCTTATCGCCCTCAAATTTTTGGAGCAACAGATCCCATTAAAAATCAACCTACATATCGTTTGGGAGGGGTTTCTTGTTTAGCAGGAGATTTTATTCATGAATATTCTTTTGAAAAAGAATTAAAAATAGGAAGCAGAATCGTCTTTAAAGATATGATGCATTACACAATGGTAAAAACAACAATGTTTAATGGTGTTACTCACCCTTCTATTGTAATAAAAAAACAAAATGGAAACATTCAAATAGTTAAATCTTTTAATTATGAAGACTATAAGAATAGATTAAGTTAAAAAAAGTGACTTGCTTTCATAAAATCGTCTTATTTTTGTAGGAACATTTTAATCATACTTTTAAAAAAATATTGTAATGGCAAAAGGAAAATTTATTAAAGGATTATTTGACGTAATTACTCAAGTTCAACAAGAAAATAAAGCCAATCCTAAAGAAGAGACTGTAGATGGAAAAGTGTTTGATGTTATCAAGCAACAAATTGCTAAAATAGAACAAAAGAAAAGAGATAAAAGAGCTGCTCAAGGAAAAGATCCTCGTAGTTTTTTAGATTTAGTTCGTAATGGTATTGATAAAGCTCAAAAGAAAAATGTAGATGATCCTAATGTAAAAACTGCTCCTCAAGATATATTTAATCGTATTAAAGAAAGAATAGAAGAAAGACCTAGAAGAAGAGCACAAAAAGGAATTCAAAGAATTGTTCAAGAATATAATTTAGATGTAAGTCGTTTGAGCCCTCAAGTTTTACAACAAATTCAAGATCAATATAAAAAAGATCGTGATGGTTTAAAACAACAATATGCTAAAGCAATTAATGATTTAATTCAACAACAAAGCTAATTACATCCTTATAATAATATTTATTGTAGAAGCACAAACAAATTTGTTTGTGCTTTTTCTTTTTTTGATTTAATATTGCATGATGGAAAATAATTATTTAATTCGTTTATTTAGAAAAAATGATGTAGATGATTTTTTATCATTAGTGAATGATAATAGAGATAGATTATATCTTTATTTTCCAATAACTATGAAATTTGTAACAGATAAAAAAGGAAGTCAAAAATATATTAATTCTAAAATTGAAAGTGCAAAAAAAAATCAACAATTTGCATTTTTAATTGAAGACAAAAATAATAATAAATTAATTGGATATATTATTGCTAAAAATTTTAATCATCAAAAAAAAGAATGTGAATTAGCCTATTGGATTTCAAAAAATGAAGAAGGAAAAGGAATTATTTCTTTTGCTGTTCGAGAATTAGTTTCTTTTTGTTTTGAACGATTAAAACTACATTCTATTTATTTAAGAATTGATCCTCAAAATCCCTCTAGTATTCGAGTAGCCGAAAAAAATAATTTTACACTAGAACATATTGCTCCTAATGATTATGAACGAGGAGATGGACAAAGAATAGATGTAGGATATTGGTATTTGAAAAAATAAATTTTATTTTTATTCTATAATAAAAAATGAAAAAACAATAATATATTTAACAAACTTCCAACACAATGTATCCTGCATAAATGTATCAAAAAAATTATTCATTCAACTTGAGTGAACAGAAAATTC
>JAHDII010000328.1 GCA_020630895.1 Saprospiraceae bacterium | reverse complement strand
GCTCAAGGGAAAACTAGCATAATGGAGGAATCAGGCAAAATTTATGTAGTATTGGCAACAGTATTAGTAATTTTTATTGGACTAATATTATTTTTGATTTTTATTGAAAGAAAATTGTCCAACTTAGAACATCAAATAAAAGAATAAATGAGTCAAAAACACCCTAGCTTTTTTCAAAGCGTAGAAAGGAATTTTGATAAGGCTGCCATTCATACAGGCTTACCTAAAGGCTTGTTAGAACAAATTAAGGTATGTAATGCAGTATATCAAATGAGATTCCCTGTTAAAGTAGGGGATGAATTCCAAGTAATTGAAGCTTATCGTGTTCAACATAGTCATCATAGACTACCCACTAAGGGAGGAATACGTTATGCGATGTCAGTTAATCAAGATGAAGTAATGGCATTAGCTGCTTTAATGACTTACAAATGTGCCATTGTAGATGTGCCTTTTGGAGGAGCAAAAGGAGGAGTTAAAATTAATCCTAAAGCATATTCTGAATATGAATTAGAGAAAATTACTCGTCGGTATACTACGGAATTAATTCGTAAAAACTTTATTGGACCAGGTATTGATGTTCCTGCTCCTGATTATGGAACAGGTTCTAGAGAAATGGCTTGGATTTTAGATACTTACCAAACATTTAAACATGGAGAAATTGATGCAGCAGGTTGTGTAACAGGAAAACCAGTAAGTCAAAATGGAATTAGAGGAAGAACTGAAGCTACTGGAAGAGGTGTTTTTTATGCTCTAAGAGAAGTATTATCTTTTAAAGATGATATGGCAAAAATTGGTTTAACTCAAGGAATTGAAGGAAAAACAATGGTGATCCAAGGCTTAGGAAATGTAGGATACCACACAGCTAATATTTCAATTAATGAAGGAGGTGTAAAAGTCATTGGTGTATCAGAATATGAAGGAGCTATCTATAAAGAAGATGGTTTAGATATTAATGCTTTGATGAAACATCGCCAAGAAACAGGATCTATCTTAGATTTTCCAGGAGCTAAAAATTTGAAGAAAAGGGAAGATGCATTAGAATTAGAATGTGATATTCTTGTTCCAGCAGCTTTAGAAAATCAAATCACTCCTGAAAACGCACCTCGTATTAAAGCTAAGATTATTGCTGAAGCAGCTAATGGTCCAGTAATGGCAGATGCAGAAGATACTCTAGCTAAAAAAGGTATTATTGTTATTCCAGATATGTTTATTAATGCAGGAGGTGTAACCGTTTCTTATTTCGAATGGTTGAAGAACTTATCCCATATGAGATTTGGGCGTATGGAGAAGAGATTCAATTCAAATACTTATGAAAATTTAGTATCTACAGTAGAACGATTAACAGGTAAAGTAATTGGTCCTAAAGAAAGAAGTATTTTAACTAGAGGAGCAGAAGAAATTGATTTAGTGAATTCTGGTTTAGAAGAAACTATGATAGAAGCTTATCGACAAATTCGCGATGTTTTTGTGGGGAATAAGAAAATTAAAACCATGAGAACTGCTGCTTTTGTAAGTGCTTTAAATAAAATTAGTAGTGATTATATGGCTATGGGTATATTCCCATAGTAGGCAAAATAATATTATGTATTCTTCGTGAATATTTTTTGTTTTAAAAATTAATGTTGTTTTAACGTTGTTTTACTATATTTTTATTTGGTTGATAAGTATATTTGCAACTTAATTTAATATAAAGAAAAGTGTAATGACTGAAAGGTTAGATAAAATAGATTTAAGTATTCTTAAAATACTTCAAGAAAATAGCAAAATAACTAATTTAGAGTTGTCTAAAAGAATAGGATTATCTCCTGCACCAACATTAGAAAGAGTTAAAAAATTAGAACAAAGTGGTATTATAAGAAGTTATCATGCTCATGTTGAACCACAATCTATAGGATTAAATGTTCAAACATTTGTTTTAGTTTCTTTGGCTTGGCAAAAGAAAAATGCTAGGCAAAACTTTTTAAATAAAGTAAGAGAAATTGATGAAATTGTTTCTTGTTTTATTATTACAGGAGAAGCAGATTTCTTGGTAAGAATTGTTTGTAAAGATATTCCTTCTTATGAACAATTATTATTTAAAACATTATCACAAATAGAAGAAATAGAAAGATTAAAAACATTAATGACACTTTCTACTTTTAAAGACTCAATGGTTTTACCATATAAATATGATTAAACCAAACCTTATTATTTATAAATGGTAAAATAGGAGAAACCGTTGTCTTGATATAAAAAAGACAGCGGTTTCTTTATAAATATTATGAAAAAAAAGAAAAAAAGCCTTATTTGGAAAATAACAAGTCCTTCAAATTCTAATTCTAATTCGTATTTAGTAGGAACAATGCATGTTAGAGATGCTAAAGCATTTGTTCGTTTAGAAGATATGTACCAATGTATTGATGCAACACAAGTATTTGCTACAGAATTTAATTTAGAAGAAGCAAATCATGAATTGACAGCAAATCGCTTAGATTTAAAAGAAGGAGAAAGCCTTGAAAATTTATTAGGAGAAAAAAAATATCAAAAAATTAAAAAAATAATTCGAAAAGGATTTGGTTTGGATATTTCATTTTTTAACCAATCAATACCCTTTTTATTAATTAATATTTTAACAGAAAAAATTCTCTCAGATGATATGCAATCTTCTTTAGATGCTACTCTTTGGGAATATGCTAAACAACAAGAAAAAACAACTATTGGAATAGAAACACTTGGAGAACAAATGGAAATTTTAGAACATATTCCATTATCTTATCAAATTAAACAATTAAAAGATTTAGCTAAAAATATAGCTAAGTTCAAAAAACAAATTATAAAAACAACAGAATTGTATCAGGAAGAAGACATTCAGAAACTATATAAAAAAGTCAATAAAAGTTTAGGAAGTTTAAAAAAACTGATGCTTGTAGATAGAAATATATTGATGGCTGAACGATTGAGTAAAATTGTTGAAGAGACTTCTATTTGCTTTGCTGTTGGAGCAGGACACCTTTCAGGAAAAAAAGGCTTAATTAAATTATTGAAAAATAAAGGATATCAATTGAAACCTATTTAATATATTTGTAATAAATTATAAAATAATTATTTCCATGAATATAAAAAATACATCAAGATTTAGAGCAGGAGTACTTTATGGTAAAGAAGTTCAAGAAGTTCTCAATTATGCTAATGAGAATGATTTTGCCCTTCCTGCAGTTAATGTAGTTGGAACCAATTCTGTAAATGCTGTTTTAGAAACAGCGAAGGAAGTCAATTCTCCTGTAATTATTCAATTTTCAAATGGAGGAGCTTCTTTCTTTGCTGGAAAAGGTTTAGGAAATGATTATCACCAAGCATCTATATTAGGAGGAATTTCTGGAGCTTTACATGTTCATGCTGTAGCAGAAGCTTACGGTGTTCCAGTTATTTTACATACAGATCATTGTGCTAAAAAATTATTGCCTTGGATAGATGGCTTATT
>JAHDII010000327.1 GCA_020630895.1 Saprospiraceae bacterium | reverse complement strand
AAACAATCTTTTAAAAGTGTTCCATTATGATAGGTTCCTCCTACCATAACATCGCCATCCCAAAACCCTGCATCGAAGCCCCAAAAATCAGTTCCTGCAATGCCTAACATTTTACGATTAAAATTGGCTCCTGCATCATTAGAATAAAAGATTCCACCATCATTGGCTATCCATAAATCAGAACCAAAAAATCGAATATCATGGATATCCGCATGAACATAATTCGATTTATATGAATGACTCCATTTAGAAGGGCAAGTAAATGTTGTACCACCATCTGTTGATATCCATAAATTAACACCTCCTACAAATAAATGATTGGCATCTGTATCTGAAACATCAAAAGCTAAATCATAATAATATTGCCCTCCATCATCGCCTCCTTGGTCATCCCAACCCATTAGATTTTGGTTGGTAGCTGCATCAGGAACTCCTGCTGGTTGAGGACCACAACAAGTTCTTGTCCAAGTGGCTCCTTCATCATTACTGACATATACACCATATAAACCTGAGCCGCCATTAGCTTTGCCTGTACATAAAGCATATATAATGGAAGGATCAGCGGGTGTTGTTGCTATTTCAGTACGTCTTTGTTCATCCGGAGCAATAAGATTAGGACTTACACAAGTCATTATATCTGAAGTACTCCAAGTTGTTGTTCCACTAGCCGTTAATGTATTTGCAGAAATAGCATCTGCTAAGGTTGTTCCTGTTCCTTCGTCTATTTTCCAATGATTGACTAATGAAGCATATTGAGGATGTGTATTATCTACAATTTGACATTTCCAATTATCTATATCTGAAGCAGATAAAACCGTATTCCAAATTCTAATTTCATTGATATTTCCATTAAAATGATCTCCATAAGAAAGAGTTCCATCTTGTCCTAGCGCTAAGGAATGAGCGTTGTTCGTTGCTGTAGAAATGACTGTAGCATCTGTATTAATTAATACTCCATCTTGATACACACTTTTTGTTCCATCAGCATCATAAGTTATGGCGATATGATGCCATTCATTATCATTAATTGTCCCTCCATTAATATCAATTCTATTCGAGCCATCTGCTATATTGAATTTCCAACCTGATCCATTTCCTCTACAAGCTAGAACCATTCCTTTATTCATCCCACTATTCCAATTTTTATTAGAAAAGAAAGCTGGATCACCTGACCAAGAGGGCGTTTTTATTCTCATTTCAATCGTAAAATCGGTAAGAGCACCAGAACCAAATTGAGGATTGGTTGCTGAAGAAAAATAATCTCCTGCTGCATCCATATTTGTAGAAGAAAAAGAAGCTGAAGTTGTAGAGCCAATTCCTGGCCAACCTGTTCCTGTTACAACAAAAGTATTTCCTCCATCTACCGATTTATAAAATTCTGTTCTATTATCAATTTCTTTGATAGCGTATAGTATGTTATGATTGGTAGGATGAAATTCTAATTCTTGATATTCGCCTCCTTTAATTTTAGTAAAATTAGCACCTGCATCTGTTGTTTTATATAAACCATTATTAGCACACAAGAAAATAATTTGATTATTAGTAGGGTGCATTACAATATCTGTGAGTTCATGTCCTGATGCTTGAAATGTAGCATCGCCTATGGGAGTCCAAGAAGTTCCTCCATTTGTTGTTTTATATAATATTCCTCCTCCTTCAAAATAAACGACATTTTCATTAGAATGGTCAATTTCAAGAGCAACGACTCCGTTAATTAGCATATCTTTAGTGAGTAATGTCCAATTGGCTCCTTTATCGGTAGTTTTCCAAACTCCTGCTGTGGCTGTACCTGCATATAATGTATTAGAATTTGAAGCAGATTGTTCTACAGTGTAAACATGGGCAGCACCTGCCGCATAACTTCTATCTACGGCTCCTTTATCAAAATCAAAAGGACCTATGCACGACCAAGGAGAGGTAGGAGCTCTACTTAATAATTTTTCTTTATATTCTTGATTGAGTTCTTGTGCTTTTCTCCAATCATTTGTTCCTGTAACAAATCCATCTCTATCTCTCTTGATAGATCGCAGCCATCTTTTATAATATTGGGTATGACCATTTTTAATAAAAGGATGATTTTTATAATATGTTTCATAGGCTTGAATTACTTCTCCTACATTTGCATTTTCACTATACATTAGTTGTACCCATTGAGGCAATTCTTCATCTTGAGCACTATATTTTTTTTCTAATTGAGCAAAAAGGGAGAGGGTATAAAAAAAGAAAAAAGAAATCAATATTATATTTTTCATAATGGCTTACATTTTACATTGTAAAATTTATTTGCCAAAAATATTATAAATTATTCATTTTTACCTCTTAATAGCATACTTAAATTTAACATATTGAACTAAAAATGACAATTTTAAAGCTCTAATTATAAATTTCAATTAATTTTTTCTTTTCTTCTGTGTTTCCAACACTAGGATCCCAATTGATATGAGGATAATGGTTTTCTACTTTTGTAATCGCTATATATTCTCTTGGAATATTTTTAATTAAATTATATTTGGTAATGAGTTTTTTGTTTTCATCTAAGAACTGACCTTTTTCCCATTTTATTCCTACAGTAGAAAGAGAGGTAAAAAATAACATTGTTTGTTCATTGGTATTTAATTGAGCTCTCAAAATTTTTATATAATCATATTTTTCTTTGTAGCTTAAAATATTTTTAGGTTGTTGATTGATATATTTTACTGTTTGATATAAATGGTTATAATAATGCCCTAATCTTGCATGATGTCCATTAAATAATTTGTAAGGAAACTTTTTTGCAATTATTTTTTTTCTTTTAGGAAAATTTAATTTTATCCATTTTAGTAATAAAGGATCTGCATTTTTTAAATGTTCTGAAACAATATTAATTGAATGTTCTCCTACAACACCATAAAAAAAACAAGTGTAGGCAATATTTATTTTTTCTGTTATACTTATTTTATTTTCATCATCATTTTTTTCATAGAATTTTTCAATAATATTATAACATTCATAAAATTCTTTAATCATCCAAAAAAATATTTCTTTTCCTTGAATAATTAAACTAAAATCTTCATTATTAATTTTCATATCTTTTTCATCTTCAATATGAATTTTTAATAATTCAAAAAAACGACTTTCTACTTGAGATTTATCTCTATCTTTTTTTTCTTCGTTTAGTTGTTTAAAAATTAATTGGTTGGCATCTAATTGAACAAGAAAAGCATAATATACTAAAAAGGCTCCAATTAAACTAGCTATAGGTGACGTTATTCCTCCTATGGTATCTCCAATTTGTCCTGTATTAGAAAAATCAAATCCCAAATTTTGAGTAAAAAGAAAAGGAGAAAGTATTAATAGTAGTATTCCTATTACTAATAAAATTTGGGTTTGTCTTAATCTTTTTTTTTGCTTTTGTTTAAAGTTTTGCATTGATGTATTGCTACATTGTTAAATTGTTAAATTGTTGAATTGTTGAATTGTTATATTGTTG
>JAHDII010000326.1 GCA_020630895.1 Saprospiraceae bacterium | reverse complement strand
GTACAAAGATATATCAAAATTATTAAACTTTCAATATTTTCTGAAAATAAAATATATTGTTTCGTCCTTCAAATACCTAAACAGGTTATACCAAATTTTCTTTTTTAAAAAATTCCTCCAAATCCATTTTAAATTTTTCTTTATCAAAATCTTTAACCTTTTTAGGCAATTTATTAAGATGAACCAAAGAATTGAGAATTTCTTTAGCTAAATTTTTTTTACTTTGGTTGTCTGTCTCTCCAACAAATTCACTATATGCACCGCCTGTAATTTTTATACTATAACTAAAATATTTACTAAGCTCTATTTTTTCTCCTGTATGCCTATTTGTTAATATTTTCTCTTCTATAAATTTAGGCTTAAAATCTCTATGCAAGTGTTCATATCCAATAGGGGGATCTACAATATACAGTATAATTGAATATTCATTAATTCCTGTTCCATAATCATTTTTACTAATAAAATTATTGATACTTTTTGCTAGATCATAAACAACTTTACTTTTATTATTACAAGTAATCTTATCAAGATGTACAGCGTCTAAAGTCAAGGTTATATTAAATTCCATATTACAAAATATTTATACCACTAAAATGGTTTCTTGATTAAATCTATTTTCAATAAAAAAAATTTTTTCCACAAATCACAATTTACGATTCGCTTCAATATATTTAGTAGGATGCAAATAACCTCTTATGTCCTCGCTATATCCACTTCCAATTCCGATATTCATATTAGAACGAATTTCTAAATGTAGATGAGCCGTGTACATTCCCTCTGCATTACCGATGGTCCCGAGTTGTTCTCCTTTTTTTACAAAATCTCCTTTTTGAACATTTATTTTTTCGCAGTGTGCATACAAAGACATAATATAACGATAGGGCTTATTTTTTAATTGATGTGCGACTAAAATCACTTTTCCCCAAGTATAATGAGGCAAACCTGTATATACTACATAACCATGACTAATAGAATAAAACGGATTTCCAAAATCAGAATTGCCACCAGTTAAAGCATTCCAATCTTCTCCTAGATGTTGATTTACGGTAAAACCCTGTGCATTATAATATCCTTTTCCATCTGGTTTTCCTACTGGAAAATCAAAACCATCTGAAATATATTTTGGATTTTCATTAAACTGATTATCTAAAATTTCTATCAAAGTAGGAATATAAAATGCTCCAATATCTTCTTCTTTGGGAGAACGACAAGACACAATCATTACAACGAACAAAAAATAAAATACCTCTTTCATTTTATAAAATGTAATATCTTTCTTTTAAGAACGAAGAAATAAAGACAGTATTTTACTTCATTAATGAATCTAAGGTAACATTCTTTTTTTGAATCACTTCTTCCTTAAATAAATCATCCATTTCATTATAATCTACTCTTTCATCGGTTGCTTTATAAACACCATAGGTTTTATAACACACTTCGTATTCGTTGCTCAACCAAGAAATAGAAGAAAAATGATAGCCCAAAGTAGAAATCACCATAAATATTAAACTAATTAATAGTTTTCGTCTTTTATAAATAATGACATTCACTAAGGCAATCAATATCATTAATAAAACAAAATAAGGCTGCAAAATTCTCAATGAAGGAATATAAATAGACAAAGAAAATAATACAAAAGCTATAGCAATTAAAATAGAACTGATCCAATATTTTTTCCTAATAATATAATAAATAAAATTTCCTATAGAAATAATTAATAATGTAAAAAATGCCATCACAAACCCTTGCGATAAATTAATTAATACCTGACTATAACTAATATATCCTCTCCATAATTCACTTTGCAATAATTGATGTTTAATATTATAATAAATTTGAAGTTTATTTTTATCACAAATAAATTTATGATTTCTAAAGATTCTATCAAATGCAGTCAATTTAATTCCTTGATCGGTATTAGCATAATCTAAATAATTATTCACACTAATTCGATCTCTTTCTTCACATAAAGTATCTTGTAATTGTTGTTCAGAAAAAGTATCATAATAATTATTAGCCCAATAACTTTTTAAACCTAAATGATGTGTATTGGTATCATCCATCCAAGCATCAGAAACGGTATAAACTACAATTCCTATTGTAAAAATAAGGACTAAAATTAAAGGGAAAATAATTAGCTTAAATCCTAAAAAAGATTTTATAAACGGAGCAAAAGACTCCGCAGCATGCTTAACATCTAGTTTAGATTCTGGAGATTTTTTAATCGAACTTTTTATATTATCAACATATTCATTCCAAGTAGAATTTTCTTTATTCTTTTTATTATTTTTTTTATCATTGACTAAATGACTAATATAAATTAAATATCCTCCTAAGTACAATACGAAAGTAAAAAAAAGACCTTGAGTAAAAATATACCAAGAAAGGGTTTCTCCAAAAAAATTAAAAATATTCATTAGGTATGTTTTTCATTTGTTCTAATTCATTTTTTTGGGGCAAATTATTTCTAAAAATAGAGTATTATTTTGGAAAAAGAAAAAAATAATCATTTTTATTATCAAGATAAAATATCCTACCTTTGCAAAAAAATGAAGGCTCATGAATATTTTAATTGTTGGAGGAGGAAATATGGGCATTACTTATGCTAAAAGTTTTTTACGATCACATATTACCAATAAAGAAAATATGATGATTTTAGAAAAATCTCCTGAAAAAGCCATTCAACTTTCTACACAGGATATAGGAAAAGTATATGGGAATGCACAAGATTGTATTACTAAAGCAGATTTGATTATTTTAGCTGTAAAACCTCAAGATACTGAAAAATTATTCAAAGACATTCAACCTTTAGTAGATGAACAACAAGTGTTTTTATCTATAATGGCGGGTGTGAAAATAAATACAATTGTAAAACAATTAGGAGTCAAAAAAGTAATTCGTTCCATGCCAAATCTTCCTGCTCAAATAGGCATGGGAATGACTGCATTTACGGCATCAAATGAAGTGACTCGAATTGAATTAGTAACGGTACAAAATTTATTAAATACTACAGGCAAAACCATTTATGTAGAGCAAGAAGACGCTATTGATGCTGCAACTGCAATTTCGGGAAGTGGTCCTGCGTATGTTTTTTATTTTATGAGAGCTATGATTGAAGCCGCAAAACAAATGAATTTTACACCTTCTGAAGCAGAATTATTGGTGACTCAAACTTTTAGAGGAGCAATAGAATTACATAATAAATCCAATTTTTCTTGTAATGAATGGATTCAGAAAGTAGCTTCCAAAGGAGGTACAACAGAAGCAGCTCTAAAAGATTTTAACCAAAAAGAATTACATCAAAATATTATCAGTGGGGCTAAGGCTGCTTTAGAACGTGCTATCGAATTAGGGAAGTCATAATATTTTTTTATTTTTAATTTAAATATTAAATATTATTAGGATTTATTTTATAAAAAATTCTTAATCATCTTTATTATCATTTAAACTCATACTAGTGTAATGAAAAAACTCATTT
>JAHDII010000325.1 GCA_020630895.1 Saprospiraceae bacterium | reverse complement strand
AATAGGCTTCTATAGACTTATTTTGTGCTAAAAAAATAGAAGAAATTAAACTTATAATAATTAAAAAAGGAGAAAAATATTTTGATATAAAAGAAGCAAATAAAAAATAAAAAATAAAAAAAATACTTCCTATAATAAGTATTAAAATTAAAATGGAATTTAATAAATTATTGCTTTCTTCTTCTTTTTTTGAAAGTACAATACCATAATCTAGTTGTAGGGTAAAGCCAACAGAAAAAATACTAATTAAACTTAAATAAACACCAAAAACACCAAAGGCAGAAGCTCCATATATTTTCGCTAAAAATAATGTTCCTAGTACGCCAATAATTTGTGCGATGCTAGTTCCTTTTAGCATTTGTAAAATATTCTTTTGAAAAAAAGAAAGCTTTATTTTAGAAAATTTTGACAATAAAATAAATTAAACTCCTTCTTGCATTTTTTTAGCTGTTTCAGCAACAATTAGAGCTTCAATAATTCCATCAATATCTCCTGCAATAATTTTATCTAAATTATATAAGGTTAAATTAATTCTATGATCGGTTACTCTATTTTGAGGCCAATTATATGTTCTTATTTTATCAGAACGATCTCCAGAGCCTACCAAAGATCGTCTTTCTGAAGAAATTTTAGAATTATGACTTTCTATTTGTTGTAATCTAATTTTATCAATAAGTCGCTGCATAGCAATTTCACGATTTTTAATTTGTGAACGACCATCTGTACTTTCAGCTACAACTCCCGTTGGCAGGTGTGTAAAACGCACCCCTGATTCTGTTTTATTAACGTGCTGTCCTCCTGCACCACTCGAACGAAAAGTATCTACTTTTAAATCGGCTTTATTAATATTTAAATCTTCTAATTCTAATTTAGGCATTACTGCCACTGTAGCAGCCGAAGTATGTACTCTTCCTTGAGATTCTGTTTTAGGAACTCTTTGAACACGATGAGCACCAGATTCAAATTTTAATTTTCCAAAAACTTCTTCTCCTTTAACTTCTAATACCAATTTATTGTATCCTCCCACCGTTCCTTCATTTATAGAAACAACATCAACTTTCCAGCCCATTGTTTCAAAATAACGGCTATACATTTTATATAAATCTCCTGCAAACAAACTGGCTTCATCTCCTCCTGTACCTGAACGAATTTCAAAAATAACATCAGAAGCATCTTCTGGATCTTTAGGAATGAGAAGAATTTTAATTTGTTCTTCCATTTCTTCTTTTTGTTTTTTTAGATCCTCTATTTCCATCTGAGCCATCTCACGCATTTCTTCATCTTCTTCCTGAAGCATTTCATTAGAAGTTTCTAAATTTCCTAGTAATTCTTTATAATGAAGATATACTTCTACAATTTGTTTGAGGTCTTTATATTCTTTGTTTACTTTTTTATAGCGATTAATATCTCCAATTACAGAGGGATCAGAAAGTTGTTCTTCAACATATACATACCGCTCGTAAATGGCTTCTAATTTATCTAACATTGTAATTTTTTTAAAATTGTGTGCAAAAATGGTAAAAATATAGATAGGGGCAAAAACAAATTTGTTTTTGAAATAGAAAAGCTACAAAAAAGATGTTGTAATAATAGTTATCATAATATATTTTTTACAAAAGTAATAACATTATTCGAATTATTAGAGTTCCTTTTATTTTGTTATTTTTAGGCATTATTAATTTACTAAATCATCAATATTATGGAAATTGAATTTAATTGGATTGCACATGTTGTTGCTGCCTTATCTACTTTAGTTGTAGGATTTTTATGGTATGCTCCTTTTTCTTTTCAAAACGCATGGATGAAATCTTCAGGAGTAACACAAGAGCAAATGGAAGGAGCCAATATGGGGATTATTTTTGGTTTGGCTGTTGTTTTTGCTTTTTTAATTACTATCCCTTTAGGTTTTGTCATGTTAACTCATACACTCGAATGTAGTCCAGCTTATGATCCAACAAGTTTTAGTTTTGCTCATGGAGCTTTTCATGGTGCAATAATGGGTTTGTTTGTAGCTCTTCCTGTTTTAGCGACTAATGCTCTATTTGAAAGAAAAAATTGGACTTATATTTTAATTAATGCAGGATATTGGGTGGTTTGTATAAGTATTATGGGAGGTATTATTTTTGCATGGAGATAATTATTTGATTTTATAGATATAAGTTAAAGCTAATTCTGAAAAATCAGCTTGACCAAAATTAGCTACTAAAAATGCACCTAAAGATAAATTATGTTTAGGTGCATTTTTAGTATTGAATAAATAAGTATTGATTCCTAATCGTGTAGAAAAATAAGTTTTAGTTATTTTATCATAATTGTTGGTATTTTCAAAAACTTCAAAATGAGTTTTATAAAACGGTTTATATAAATTAAATCCTCCTTCAATATCCATAGAAAAATGTCCTATTAAAAATTCTGAGCCAATAAAAAATAAAATATTAGAAGAAGATTGAATAGGTTTTTGATTATATTCAATTAAATTATTTTCTTGGATATAATTTCGATATTGTTGATAATAACGATAAGCAAAACCACTACGAACTAAAATATGATTTTTGAATAAAATAGCTCCTGAAATTTTGGAAGTCAATACAACTCTATCTTTTCCTCCAATAGGATGTATGGGGCCACCCAATTCATGAGTACCTACACCTTGCGTTATTTGTAAATAAAAATGTTTTTCTTTTTTTATATTTTCTTTTTCTTTAGGAAAAATAGGATATTTTTTTTCTTTAGGAAAAAATTGATACGCTATACTTAACACTCCAGAATTTAATCCAAAATTAGGTAATTCTGTATGACCATTTGATGCATGCATAAAACCTATTCCTATTTTTATATCTGATTGATTATTTAATAAAAAAGGTTTATAAATAAAAGTATGAAACGCCCAAGTAATATGTGAACCAATAAATAAATTTGAAGTATTATTTAATGAATATTTTTTAGAAAAATAAGAAGTACCTAAGCCTAATTTAATTTGTATTCCTTTATATCTTTTTTTAGATGTCGGTAAAACGATATAAGGCAAAACAGAAAGTTGTTGTCCAAAAACATCATTATTTCCTAACCAATTATATCCTATTTGAATTCCTGTTTCTGGATAATTATAAAATTTAGACCAAGCGTTATTTCCTTGATTCCAAAATCCAATATTACAATGTATTCCTAAATTAGCTTTACTTTTAGGAAAATTAGGAACATTAGGTGCAATTTTTCCTCCAAGCAATTCTGCTTCAATAAAAAAAGGAGATACTGAATTATTTTCTTTTTCTTGAGCAAAAGAAAAACAAGAAATAAAAAATAAAATAAAAAATATTAAATGTTTCATTTTTAATAAATTAATTCATTTGAATACTTTTTTCTTTTTCTAATTTAAAATCTTTTAATACATATCCTAAAGTGATGATTAAAGAAAAAATTAAATATCCTAAAATAATATAAGTACCATAAGGAATAAAATTATCTAAAAAATACCAACCCTCC
>JAHDII010000324.1 GCA_020630895.1 Saprospiraceae bacterium | reverse complement strand
ATCTTATGTGAGAGAAATATCTATGGTACAATTTTTTGCAAAACAAAGTGAAGCCTATAAAGATAAATCGATGAGCTTGGCAAAAACAGAAGCCATGTTTCATCCTTTAATGATGATATTAATTGGGGCAAGTACTTTAATTGTAATTTATGTAGGAGGATTACAAGTAGCAAAAGGTAATATTACACCAGGCAATATTGCAGAATTTGTTATTTATATTAATATGCTAACGTGGCCTGTTACTGCAATAGGATGGGTGGCATCAATTATTCAACGTGCTGCGGCATCACAAAAAAGAATTAATGAGTTTTTATTAACAGAACCTCAAATTATTAATCATTCTGAAAAAGAAATTCCTATTCAAGGAAAAATAGAATTTCAAAATGTTTCTTTTATATATCCAGATACAGGAATTGAAGCATTAAAAGATATTTCTTTTGTTTTAGAACCTGGAAAAAAAATGGCAATTATTGGAAAAACAGGAACAGGAAAAACAACCATTGCTGATTTATTATTAAGAATGTATGATATTTCTTCAGGCAAAATTTTAATAGATGGTGTAGAAATTAAAAAACATAATTTGTGGCAGTTAAGAAAACAAATAGGATACATTCCTCAAGATGTTTTTTTATTTTCAGATTCTGTTTCTGCAAATGTTGCTTTTGGAAAAAAAGGAGTAAGTCAAAAAGAAATTGAAACTTATACAAAACATGCAGCTGTATATGATGATATTATGGAACTGCCTGAAAAATTTGAAACTATTGTAGGAGAGAGAGGCGTCACATTATCTGGAGGACAAAAACAAAGAATCTCTATGGCTCGAGCATTTATTAAAAAACCAGAAATATTAATTTTGGATGATGCTCTTTCGGCTGTAGATACGAATACGGAACAAAAAATTATTTCTTTTCTTCAAGAAGAATTAAAAAATAAAACTTCAATTATTATTACCCATAGAATTTATTCTTTATTAGAATTTGATAAAATTATTGTGATTGATGAGGGTAGGGTAGTAGAGCAAGGAACTCATGAAGAATTATTAGAATTAAATGGGTATTATACAGAATTATACGAACAACAAAAACCAGAAGAAGAAGTGTTATAACTTTTATTTTTTTAATATTTAAAATACTCTTATATTAGTAAAAAAATAATGGAAAATACCGACTTAAATATTCTTATTGTTGAGGATAATCTTTCTTTTTCCTTGGAGCTAGAAATGCTAATTGATGAAATGGGGTATCAACTGGTGGATAGCGTAGATAATTCTGAAAGAGCATTAGAAATCATACATAGTAAAATGCCAGATTTAATATTAATGGATATTGATATTAATGGTAATTTATCAGGTACACAGGTCGGTGAAAAAATTAAACATTTAGATATTCCTATAATATTTACTACTAGTTTTGATGATGAAAGTCATTATAAAGATGCACAAGATTCTAACATTATTGGATATTTAATTAAACCGATAAGTAAGTTTTCTTTAAAGACGAATATAGATATGGCAATTAAAAATATTGCCTCAAAAAAGATGAAGAAAGAAAAAGAAAAAGTGGATGATTTGTTACAAAATATTCTTCCAGAACGAACATTAAGAGATCTAAAAGAAAAAGGTACAACTGAACCTATAAAATATGAATCTGTTTCTATTTTATTCACGGATTTTGTTGGATTTACTAAAATATCGGAAAATTTATCTCCGAGTATTTTAGTTAAAGAATTAGATTATTGCTACAAAACATTTGATAAAATTATTGATAATAATAATTTAGAAAAAATAAAAACTATAGGTGATTCATATATGGCTATTGCAGGTCTATCCAAAGAGAATACCCATCATTTTCAAGATGCTATAAAAGCAGGAATAGAATTACAAGAATTTATTAAAGAATGTGAAAAAGAAGGCAGACCATTGAATAAAATGAGAGTTGGAATACATACAGGTCCCGTTGTAGCAGGTATTGTTGGAACGGATAGACTAGCTTTTGATGTATGGGGAGATGCCGTTAATACTGCTAAAAGAATTGAAAGTTATGGACATGTAGGACAAGTTAGTATTTCTGAAGATACATACAATTTGGCTAAAGAGTTCTTTCTTATTCAATATAGAGGGGAAGTAAATGTAAAAGGAAAAGGTCTTGTTAAAATGTATTATTTATAACATCTTTTTTTTGTTCTAAATATTTTTTTTCAAAAAGATTAGAAACTTTTTCTAAGGCAATATCTAAATTTTTAATGGCTTCTTTTTTATTTCCTTTTAAAATATAATATTCTGCAATTATACCATAATATAAATAGGAACGCTTTTCAAGTTTGTTGGGATGAATTTGTTGTAAAAGAGAAAATGATTCCTCTAATTGATGAAGTTGAAGAAGAACAACAGCAATATTCATAATAGAATAATCACTTGGATTTTTTTCATGAAGCATTTTATGATACCCTAATATTTTTTCCCAATTAGTGGCTTCAAAAGAAGGAGCATTCAAGTGTTCCGCAGCAATAGCAGCTTCAATATGAAAAGTACTAATGACATTATATTTCATAGATTGATTCATTGCATCATTACCCAATTGAATTAAAGGAATATGCCATTTTGTTCTATCTTGATTTTTTAAATCTAATAAAGTTTCATGATCACTTAATTTAGAATCTAGCCTAGCAGCATGAAAACAAAATAATCCAAATAAAGCATAACCTTCTCCAGTTCTTAAATGCTCCTTTTTTAAAAGTAAACTTGCTAATCTTATGGCTTCGCCACAAAGTTCTTTTCTAACAATAGCATCTGTTTTTATGGAATGAAATCCTTCATTAAAAATTAAATATAAAACTTCATGAACGAGTCCAATTCGTTTTCCCATATCCCTTTTATGAGGAATAGAAAAAGATATGCCTTTGTTTTGAATGGTTTTACGAGCCCGAGTTAATCTCTTTTTTACTGTTTCATGTTTAAGAAGTAAAGCAGTTGCAATTTCTTTATCACTAAATCCGGATATAGTTTTTAACGCAAAAGCAATTTGATCTTTAGGATTTAATTGAGGATGACAAGCCGTAAATATCATCCTCAATTGATTATCTTCTATTTGATGCTCTAAGAAAACTTCTTCAATAGAATCTATAGAAATATTTGTTTCAATTTGTTCTAAACGATTTCCTTCATTTTTAATTTTTCGAAGTAAATCAATAGCCCTATTTTTGGCAGCTTGTGTTAACCATCCTTCAGGATTATCAGGAAGTTCATTTCGCCAATATTGCATAGCTTTAATAAATGTGTCCTGAACAGCATCTTCAATAATTTCAAGATGAGAAAATCCAAATAATCGTACTAAAGTAGAGACCATCTTTCCGTATTGATGACGAAAAAGATGATCTACTATTCCTTCTATTTTCATGAACGAGGTTTCAACAAACTCTTAGCTAAAAACCATTATTTCTCGAACTTCAACCGTTCCTCCAAGATCATAATCAGGATATCCTTGAGCAATTTTACTCGC
>JAHDII010000323.1 GCA_020630895.1 Saprospiraceae bacterium | reverse complement strand
AAGAAAATCAAGCAATAAATATATTTTTATTGAGCGATGGAACAGCAACTTGGGGAGCCGCAGATCCTTATGAAATTTCTAAAAATTTAAATGATAACCACGTATTATTTTCTTATAATACAGGAATGTCTGGTACAAGTACTTCTTTATTGCAACACCTAACGCGACATACAGGTGGAGCATTATTTTCTGTAACAGGAGAAGATGAAGTAGAAAAAGCTTCTACCGCTTTTAGAAATATTCCTTGGAAAATTGAAAACATTAATATTAAAGGAGCAGAAGATATTTTAATTGAAGGACGACCTTCTTATATTTATCCTGGGCAACAATTATTATTAACAGGTAGAAATTCTATTTCTAATCATGTGGAATTGAATATTTCTCAAAATGGAAATAAAAAAAGATTAAATATTCCTATTCAAAAAATCAATTCTAATTTAACCTCAAGAGTATATGGTCAAGTAGCAACTAACCAATTAGAAGAATTTGATTCTTATACTGAAAAAATTGCAATAGCTTATGCTAAACAGTTTAGTGTTGCAGGAAAAACTTGTTCTTTTTTAATGTTGGAAACTAAAGAAGATTATGAACAATATAATATTAAAAAAACGGAAGATGCTTTTGTAATAAAATCAAGCCCTGTAAGTACATTAATTCAAAAGACATTAAAAGATATTGGAGCATTATTAGGAAATTCAAAATTATATTTTAAAAATTGGTTGAATAAATTAACAACTTTAGATGGTTTTGATTTTCAAGTTCCCACTTCTCTAGAAATGATTGTAGATCAATTGCCAGAAAATAAATTTTCACTTTCTCAAAAAAATATAATTTGTAAATCAAGAAATAAAAAAGATATTTCAGAAACATTGGCAAAAGAATTATTAAAATCAAAATTAGATTATGATTTGATTTCTGAAGAAGCCCAAAGAAGAAAAGAAAAATATGGTAATTCTGATGCTTTAAAAATATTAAGTTCGCTAATAGAAAAAAATCCAGGCGATGCTGTTTTAGCTAGAGATGTAGCCTATTCTGCTTTAGAATGGAATCTAAATGAACAAGCCTATTTTTTATTTCAAAGAGTTTTAAAATCTCGTCCTTATGAACCTCAAACCTATCATGCTATTGCACAAACGTTACATGAAGTTGGAAACGATGAACTCGCTTTAATTTATTATGAAATTGCGGTTACAGCTAAATGGGATAATCGTTTTGGTGAATTTAGGAAAATAGTAGTTTTAGATTATTTGAATTTTTTAAATAAAATTCAAAATAAAAATAATTTCCAATTAAAAGATTTTGCTGCTTCAAAATTAAATACATTAAAAGAAGAATTTTCTGATGAATATGCAGATATTATGGTTACCATTTCTTGGAATACAGATAATACAGATATTGACTTGCATGTCATAGAACCTTCTGGTGAAGAGTGTTATTATCAACATAGAAAAACAAAAATGGGCGGACAAATGTCGCAAGATGTAACCACAGGTTATGGACCCGAAATGTATATTTTAAAAGATGCTAAAAAAGGAAAATTTAAAGTTAAAGTAAAATATTTTTCTTCTAATAGAAATCGTACAGCAACAAGAACAAAAGTTTATGCAACAGTGTATAAAAATTGGGGCAAAAAAAATCAAACAGTAAGCAAAAAAGTAGTAAGCCTTGTAGATGATAAAGAAATGCACAATATTATTGTGATTGATTTTTAAAAATGATTAGGTGGAAACTTTTTTTATAGTGTTGGCAGGTATAACCATAATTATTTTATTGGATTATATTTTCAATGGAGAATCTAAAATTGTACGCTTGCTTCGTAAATCTCCTACTTCAAAAATTATTGATGTAAAACATAATACTGTTGAAAAAATTGTAGGAACAGCAGAATTATATCAAAAAGTATTAATCGCTCCAATCTCTAAAAAACAATGTTTTTATTATCAGATTTTAGTAGAAGAACATGTTTCTGATAATGATGGTCATTATTCTTGGAACACTTATTTTAAAGATGAACGTGCTGTTGATTTTCTAGTAAAAGATGAGACAGGAACGGCGTTAATTTTAGCCAAACAAATACAAGGAGATTTAATAAAAGATTTTGAATTAGATGATACAGAAGATAATGTAAATGCTATTCAAAAGTATGTGAAGAGTAAAGGATTCGATATTCAAGATAAAATTTTATTTTTTAAAAATCCTGCTGATAAAGTATTAAGGATAAAAGAAGGAATAATTCATATTGGAGAAAAAATAGCAGTAAAAGGAAATGGAAAATGGGAATTATCATCTAATATTGAAGAACAGAAAATTATTTTTTCAAGTACAAATGAAATTAAAATTATATTGAGTGATGATGTATCTACTTTAGAATAAAAAAACAAATGAAAGAATTAGAGTTAAATAGGAAATATGCAATATTGATGATAGTTTTAGGAATGATATTTATTCTATTTTTTGGCAATATGTGGGTGAATAGGAATCAAGAAATTAGTAAAGACGAATTAATTTCAGTAGAAGGTACTCTTTCAAATCAATTGGAATTGAAGAGAAAAAAATCGGTTGGAAGTTCAATGATAATTCAATTAAAGGAATATCCCAATATTAATTATAAGATTGGAAGATTTAGTACAAGTGGATTGAAATTAATGACATTACAGAATAATGTTAAAATGGGAGACAAAATTCAAATGGATATCTTAAAAGATGATTATTCTAAAATAAAATTGACTCAGCCCAAAACAATTTCTGTATATGGACTTCGAAATGATAAAAAAGAATTTTTAAGTGTAGATAATTATAATGAATCAAAAAAGGAAGATAGAAATTCAATATCAATGTACTTAATATTAGGATTTAGTTTTTGGATGTTAGGATATGGAATGTATCTATTAATGACAACTAAAAAAAATCTGTTTAGCTTAAGTGAAAATCGTTAGTGAAATAGAAATTTTTAAATGGGATAATTCTAATGAAAAATGAAACAAGAATTTAAAGAAATCAGTTTTGACAAAAGTACAGGAAAGTTTCAATTTGATTGTATTAACTATGAAGAACTCCTAAAAAAAACACCCAAAGATCACAGTCAATTTGAACTCCATAAAGTTTCTTTTTATGTCTTACTTTTAATTACTCAAAATAATTGTACTCACAATATAAATTTCGAAGATTATCAGTTAAAAAAAGGAACACTCATTACTTTACGGAAAGACAATATTCATAAATTTTATAAGAGCAAAGCCAAAGGTGTCCTTCTTGTTTTTACAGAAAACTTTATCGTAAATTATTCTAATAAATTGGAGGTGTCAAAAACATTATTATTATTTAATGAAATGTTATCCTCTCCAAAAATACAGCTAAATGATATAGAATATAATGAGGTAATCACTCTAATAAATTTGATAAGAGAAGAATATTCTAAAGTAATTGATAATAATTATGCTACGAGTATTGTTAGAAAATTTGTTCAAATTTTGGTGATTAAATTATTTAGAATAAAATCAAAGGATAATATTGT
>JAHDII010000322.1 GCA_020630895.1 Saprospiraceae bacterium | reverse complement strand
ACAACATCAAATAAATCGGCACATACGCCATAATCTGCGGCTTTAAAGAAAGGAGCTTCTGGATCTTTATTAATAACAACAATCACTTTAGAGCTATTCACTCCTGCTAAATGTTGAATCGCACCAGAAATACCAATCGCAAAATATAAATTAGGACGGATAGCTACTCCTGTTTGTCCTACATGCTCATGATGAGGTCTCCAATGGATATCTGCTACGGGTCTTGAACAAGCAGTTGCTGCACCAATCAATTCAGCTAATTCTTCAATAATGCCCCAATTTTCAGGTCCTTTCATTCCTCTACCTGCTGATACTACCACTTCTGCTTCTGGTAAAGGAACACTTCCTTGAATTCTATTCACTTCTTTTACAGTTACTTTAGAAGCAGGTACATCAATATCTAATGATTCTACACTTGCTGCATCGCCTGTTTTTTCTGGCTGAAAAGAATTTCCCATTACAGAAATTACTTTATTTGCAGATTTAATTTCTATTTCTGCAATAGCTTTTCCAGAAAATACATTTTTCTTAACTTTAAAAGCTCCATCATTAGTAGGAATTTGATTCACTCCTGCTGCTGATCCAGCATTTAATTTGGCTGCTAATCGTCCTACAAGACTTTTTCCTGTAGAAGAGTGCATCAATATGATGGTATTTGCTCCTGCTTTTTCAGCAACTTGAGCAATAACGCTAGTATAAGCTTGGCTATCAAAATTGTTCAATGAAGGATTAGCAATATGATATACTTTAGAAGCACCATAAGTTCCTAATTGGCTAGGATCGTTGACTTCTCCTAAGCATAAAGCGATGCAATCTGTTCCTAAAGTTTGAGCGGTTTTATATCCATAAGTTACTGCTTCAAAAGCAGCTTTTTTTAAGTTTCCTCCTTGATGTTCTACAAATACTAAAACTGACATATTCTATATTTTTGTATTCTTTATATTAATAGGATGTTTTAAATAATTTTGGCTTCTTCATGAAGTAAACGAACCAATTCGTCCATATCTTCTGGATTGACCATTTTACAATCGGCTTTAGCAGGCGGTAATTCATATCCTACTACAACAGAAATATCTTCAAATTCTACAGGGCTTACTACATTAATCGGTTTACGACGTGCTTGCATAATTCCTCTCATATTAGGAATTCTTTGTTCTGCTAAACCTTTAGCTGCTGAAAGCACAAAAGGAGTTTGTAATTCTACTACTTCTTTTCCTCCTTCAATATCTCTAGTTACTGTAGCAGAATTTCCATCCATTTTCATATCTGTAGCATAAGAAATAAAAGGCATATCTAAATATTCTGCCACCATTCCACCTACTTCAGAGCCATTGTAATCAATGGTTTCTTTTCCACAAAAAACAATGTCATAATTTTCATTTTTTGCATATTCAGCAATTTGTTTCGCTACATTCAAACTACTTCCAGGATTGATATCAATTCTTACAGCATCATCTGCACCAATCGCTAAACCTTTTCTAATTACAGTATCATTTTCTGCTGGGCCTACATTGATAAGAGTTACTGTACCACCCGTAGCTTCTTTTAATTCCATAGCTCTAACTAGGGCATACCATTCATCATAAGGGTTCATAATAAACTGAACTCCTGCGGCATTGAACTCCGTATTATCAGCAGAGAAAGAAATCTTTGCTGTAGTATCAGGAGTTTTACTTACACAAACTAATAATTTCATTTTTTTATAATTGAATTATGCTTTATAATTTTTTGCAAATATAAAAGATTTTGAGGATAAAAGCGAATTTTCGCTAAGCAGATAAAATTTCATTTTCTATCTTTGTGATGCAAAAATAAAAAACTATATGTCAGATAGGTTAGAATTATTAAAAAGTATGCTAAAAGATAGTCCAAATGACTCTTTTTTATTATTTGCTATCGCAAAAGAGTATGAAGGATTAGAGAATATTCAAGCAGCTCTTGATTTTTTTCTTCAGCTTAAAAAAGAAAACCCTAAATATGTCGGTTTATATTATCATTTAGGAAAATTGTATGAAAAAAATGAGGAGATTGAAAAGGCATTTTTTACTTATAAAGAAGGCATACAAATAGCTCGAGAAGCAGGAGATGATCATGCAGTAAGTGAATTAGCAGGAGCTAAATTATATTTAGGAGATGATGAAGATTTTGAGGAAGCGTAAATTGAAAAACTCAATGTCTTCTCTCCAAATAAGAATTCAATCATACTAAGAATTCATCCATTCTTGTATCAAATAATGAAAATGATGGACTCCTTTTTCCATACTAGGAGAAAATCGTCCTCTTTTATATAATTGAGATTGAATACCTTTTTGTACTCTTTCAACTACCCATTCATCTTCTAATTCTGTTTGATGTATTTGTGTTTCTTGAAATTGATTTTCAGTATGAGAAAATAAATAAGTCCTAAAACTTACTTGAGTGGTATCAATTGAGGTCGGTTTTACAATATTCATAGAAATAAATGAAGGGTAAACATTAATCATTATATTAGGGAATAACCAAAAATAATACGCATAAATATTTTTACCATAATCTGGATGCCCTTCTGGGATAGAAAAACATTGTTCTGGATTTTCGCCAATTCCTAGTTGTAAATTACAATAAGGATAAATTTCATAAGCATAATTATCAAAATCTAAAGCAGAATTAAGAGCAGGATGCACAAAAGGAATATGAAGACCTTCTAAATAATTATCACAATATAAAGCCCAATTTGCTTTTATATGATAATCTTTTGATGTTGTAGCATCAAAAATAAGATGTTCAAGCGGTAAAAAAGATAAGCGTTCTTGAATAGGGCGAATCATTTCTTCAAAAGAAATTTTAGGATGTAAAGAATGGAATAACATTCCTGCCCATTCATAAAAAGGAATCTTAGGAAGATGATCGTCATCACAAGGAAAATTTTCTGCTTGTTCAAAAGCAGGCATACTTTTGAATGAACCATCTAAACGAAAACAACGGCCATGATATTTACAACTAATGATTCTGCTTTTACTTCCTTCTTCAATTAAAATCATTCCTCGATGAGTGCATACATTTGAAAGGCAATGTATTTCTCCATTTTTATCTTTAGTAAATAAAATAGGTTCATCTAAAATATGAGGGAGTAGGGTAGTAGGACGAATAGAAATATTGGATTGTATTTCATTGGAATCAATCGCATAGTGCCAAGAACGAGTAAATATTTTTTCTATAACTTGATCAAATATTTTTGAACTTCGATAAAATTCACTCGGTAATGTATTTGATTTTTTGATGTCTTTATGAATCCCAAACATGGTGTAATTTTAAGACAAAATTAAAAAGTTTTATATTGATTTTAGATATATTTTGTGTACTTTTGAAAATATCTAAAAATAAAAATATGAAATTATTTCAAATTATAATATTGATATTTTTTTTCAATATGCTCCACCAACAAAAACTTAATGCAAAGGATAATTTTCTAGATAAAGAATTATTATTCATTCATAAGGACACGACTCCTCAAAAAGATATTCTACTACCGTCATCTGAAAGTAAGGAAGAAAAGGTGCATA
>JAHDII010000321.1 GCA_020630895.1 Saprospiraceae bacterium | reverse complement strand
TAATTGATCTACTTCTGTTGCTACGCCATACATTCCACCCCAAGGCTTTTTACCATCAATAAGTTCCAATCATTTTTCGTCCTTCTTTTTTTTATTATATTGAATTGTATGATCTTCTTTCTTAAACATTCTAAGTTTTAAACGAAATTCTATGGACATACTATCAATAACATCTTTATAATGAATATTCATAGAATTACATTCAACAAGTTCAACAGATTGTAATTCATTAATATTTGATATATACTTTTTTTCATTTTCATGAACTACAACTTCCTCATGTATCATTTCTAAAAAAAGACTATCCTTTGTAGTAAATTCGTCCTTTTTTATTTCCTCTTTTTTATTTTCAATATTAATTTCTTTTTCTTTTTCAACTTTTGGTTCATCAACATTTTGACAGCTTACTATAAAAATTAATACCAATATTATTATGTTCCATTTCATTTTTCTAAAAATAAAGTTTTTCATCATCTTTTCCATTCATTAATTGATGAATTTCTAATTCTGTATTTTTTAATTTTTCTTTACAAAAAGTCAATAACTCATTAGCTCTTTTAATTTTTACAGGAAGTTCATCTATAGAAATAGTATCTTTTTCTAATTCTAAAAGAATATTTTGTAATTCTTCAAATGCCGATTCATAATTTATTTTTTTAGCCATATTATTTTTTATTTTTATGAACAACCTCTACTTCAATATTTCCATCATTTAAAATAATATTTAAACGGTCTTTAATATTAATTTGATCAATGGATTTTATTTTATTATTATTTTGAGTAATTAAAGCATATCCTCTTTTTAAAACAGATTGAATATTTAATGTTTCTAATAATTTTTCTTGTTGCTCTAATTCAATATTTTTATTTTGAAAATAAGATTGAATTTTATATTTTAATTTCTGTTCTAGAATTTCAATATTTTTAATATTTTCTTGTTTTTTTCGATGTGATTCATAAATTATTTTTTGCTGAATATTTTGCAACAAAATGTTTTCTTTTTTTACTACTAAATTTCCTAAATCTTTAATTCTATTTCCTAAATGTTCTAATTGAGATTCAAAAAAAGCATTGTGATGAATAATAAAATCGGCTACTGCGGTAGGTGTTTTTACATCTGTATGTGCTACTTGATCGGCTACTGTTTGATCTACATCATGACCAATTCCTGTAATGACCGGAATGGGGCAACCCGCAATGGCTTTCCCTAATTCATATTCATCAAAAGCAGATAAATCTAATCTTGCTCCCCCTCCTCTAATAATAATAACAATATCAAAACCTTCCTTTAAAGCAATGGTTCTTAATCGTTCTGCAATTTTTTTCGCGGCTTTATCTCCTTGTACTGTAGCAGAAAACAAGGTATTTTTAACTTGATATTGATAAGGATTATGTTGAATTTGATGTAAATAATCTTGAAGTCCAGCAGCACCTGTACTTGAAATTACAGCTACATTTTGAATCACTTTAGGCAAAGATAATTGACTATTAAAATAAAAAATTCCTTCTTTTTTTAATTGCTCAATAACTTTTGTTCTTCGAATCAACCATTTTCCTAAAGTATATTCAGCATCAATTTCTTCGACAATTAATTTAAAACCATATCGTTCATGGAAATCTACTTGAGCTTTAATTCGTATTTCATTTCCTTCTACAATAATTTGCTCTAAGGATAATAAAGATTTTTTTAATAATTTTTGAACAGTAGATTTCCAAATTACCGCTTCTGCCCTTGCTATCAATTCATCTGTTTCTTCTCCTTTCTGAATCAAATCCATAAAAATATGACCACTAGAATCATTCATTTGCCCAATTTCACAATTGATCCATATTGGTTCTGCAAAATTTAAAGCAACAACTCTTCTGATATATTCATTGAGTTCAAATAATGAATAAGATTCAACCATATAGCAAACAATCTATCAAGGCATCTTTTAATTATGAAATCTTTGCCCTTTGCGTCCTTTAGGTCGTATCATTTTAGCCTGAGATTGCCCTTTTGTTTTTACAATATCATGAATTTGCTTGTATTGAGCTTTAATTTCAAGGTTGGTAATATTCATATCCTTCATCTTTTTCACATGAATATTTGCTTGATTCCATTTTCTTTTAGAAGCATAAATACTTGCTAATTGAACTTGAATCATAGCGGCTTCATTATCTGAAGGCATATTAATTTCTTCTGCTTTTTTCAACCATTTTTCTCCTTCTTCTATATCTCTTCTTTGGATAGCTATTGTTCCTTTGACCATATACAAAATCGCTTTGTTAGGTCCAAATAACCAATTAGGCTTAAAAGTTAGAGCCAAGCGTTTTTCAGCTCCTTCTAAATCTCCTCTTTGCATAATTTGAGCTGCAGATTGGATGGTTCCAAATAAAAAATAACCTATAAGAAGGATAATTCCTATTAAAAGTATAGGAAGAGCATACCAAAAGCTGGTATAAATAGCTAACAATGTACCGCCCACTAAGCAAATTCCTATTAAGGCAAATCGTAAATATATATTAATAGTAAACATAATTTAATAAATTTATACTTCATTTAAACAATACAAAAATACAGCGGTTTATGAAATCACAAATTATTATTCAAAATATTCATCAAATTATTTGTATTATTTTTTTAGGATGCCTGTTTTCTTGTGGTTCATCAAGTGAAAAAATAGGTCAAAATATCAATATTTCTGATGGACGAAGTGCCTACGAAATAGATGATAAACTGTATTACCCCTCTAAGTCTGAGGGATTTGTAAAAGAACGATATGAATTAATGAAATATACTTTAATGCTTTATGATGGAACAGAAGGTTGTGTGATTGAGTTTGCGGTTCCTCCTGGTACTTCTATTGTTGGTGAACACCTTTTGAATCATAAAAACAATAAAATCCGTTTAAATTATAAAGAAAATGGATTGTTTACAGTCTATAATACTTTATCTTGTTATGAAAAAACAGGTAAAATTGTTATTGAACAATTTAAAGATGGACTCATTTCTGGATATTTTTGGGCTGAATTATGTAACAAAGGAGGACTAGGAGAAAAAGGGAATAAAAATATTCCTGCCGGAAAATTCAAATCTATTAAAATTGCTAATTTATAATAGAATGATTGTTCCCAAAAATAAACAAGGTTCTAATTTTAAAGAATATATTTCTCTAGGAATATTGATTCTATTTTTTATTCTTCTTCAATTATTAAATATTAATAATGATTTTTGTAATGATGAAATATATAGTTTAAGATATTTTACTTTTACGAATCTCGAAACGACTCTTACGGATTATCATGTTCCCAATAATCATATTTTATTTAATGCAATCAATCATATTTATTTAAAAATAATAGGTGTTCCTGATTTATTTACCCTCATGGAAACGCCTTGGAAAATTAGACTTTTATTTGTATTCTATGGAATCATTATTCTTCTAGGAGTTTATTTTATTGGAAAGAAATTTTTTAATCCATCTACAGGAATTTTAGCTACTGCTCTTTTAATAACTACTTTGCCTTTTCATAATTTTGTATTGCAAAATAGAGGTTATGCT
>JAHDII010000320.1 GCA_020630895.1 Saprospiraceae bacterium | reverse complement strand
GTCCAAACATCATCAGTTCCTTTAAATTCAACAATTAAAGAATCGCTAACTTCTGGTTTATCTCCTAGTCCTCTAGCTTGATAAAAATAACTTAAATGAATATTATCTCCTTCATTATAATTTCCTAAAAAGAAAGGTTTTGAGGTTAATGTATCTCCACTTTTAGAAACATTATAAGGAGAGCCAGAAACATCTAAACCATCAAAAGTAGCTACTCCAATTGAAGGTGGATTGTAAGAATATGTGGCATTAATATAGGTACTATTATCGCACCATTTTTCACTATTAGGATAGGGACCGTCATAAGAAAAATCATCTAAAAAGGGAATATCAATAGTATCCCCCTCTGTACTTTTCATATGAATATTTTTATTGAAATGTTTTTTAATTATAGGGTTATATGATGGAACAGTTTCTACTACTTGTCCATAACTAATATTATGAAAAAATAACGCTATAATGCTAATAAGAGTATATCTCATTTTTTATGGATTGATTAAAAGAGTGACAAATATATATACTCTTATCTTAACGTACACGAATTTAAAGAAGTGTATTAATGAATCATATTAATTCTTTTAAATTTATACCCTTTTAATACCAAACAATGACTTCTTTTTCTGTTTTTCGTTCTAAAATAGGAACTTGTGCATCATCTGTAGGATAGCCGACAGGAACCAATAAAAAAGGTTTTTCATTACTAGGACGATCTAATACTTTAGATAAAAAATTCATAGGGCTAGGAGTATGAGTTAAGGAAATCAACCCTGCTTGGTGAATGGCTGTTAACAAAAATCCAGAAGCTAAACCTACTGATTCCTGAACATAATAGTTTTTCTTTTTTTCTCCATTTATAATATCATAAGATTTTCTAAAAACAATAATCAACCAAGGAGCTATTTCTAAAAAAGGCTTATTCCAATCTGTTCCTAGTGGAGCTAAATCAGCTTTCCATTCTTCAGACATTCTTCCATGATAATTTTCATATTCCTCTTTTTCAGCAGCTATTCTAATTTGTTTTTTAATTTCAAGATCACTTACTGCACAAAATGTCCAAGGCTGTTTATGGGCTCCTGAAGGAGCAGAAGATGCCGTCATAATAATATTTTGAATCACTTCTTGAGCCACAGGCTTATCAGAAAAATCTCTAACCGTTCTTCTTTTGTCCATAAATTCATAATAAGATTGACTTTTTTTGAATGATTCTTCTTGGCTATATGTTTTTCCTTGATAAGCTACAAATCCTTTTCCTTTCATCTAATTTGATTATTTTTGCATTGTATTAAAGACCTAAAATTAAATAAAAATGAAAAATATAGCATTTGTAGGAGTTTTATTTATATATATAAGTCTTTTCTCTTGCAAATTTGGATGGATTGAAGGTGAAAAATTTATGGTAAGTGGTATAATCATTCCTAAATAATCCTTAATAAAAAGGCTTTTTATGGGCTTTATATCACTTTGATAGATATTTTATCTTTTTATTAAGTAATTTTTATTCTATTTTGCGTTATATTACCACATTAAAACCCTTAAAATTATTTCTATTTTGATTGAGAAACCAAAGTATTATATGAATTTTAATGGAGCAAAAGAATTTATCTTGTTGAAACTCTCCAACGAATTATCTGATAAGTTGTATTATCATGGTAAGCATCATACTTTGGATGTTCTTCGCATAACAGAAGAATTATGTCGTGAAGAACAAATCGATGAATATCATACTATTTTACTTAAAACCGCCGCTTTATTACATGATATTGGTTTTGTACAATCAAATGCAGAACATGAAAAAATTGGTTGTGAAATCAGCCAAGAAATTCTTCCTCAATTTGGTTATACCCCTGGAGAAATTCGTGTTATTTCAGGAATGATTATGGCAACTAAAGTTCCTCAATCTCCTCAAACAAAATATGAAGAAATTCTTTGTGATGCCGATTTAGATTATTTAGGAAGAGATGATTTTTATTCTATTGGAAAAACATTGTTTAAAGAATTACATGCCTTCAATATTTTAGATGATGAAAAAAAATGGAATGTAATTCAAATTTCTTTTTTAGAAAAACACAACTATTTTACAACTACAAATAAAAAAAGAAGAGAACCTCAAAAACAAATTTATATCCAAAAATTAAAAGACCTTGTAGCAACGTATTAGTTTTCTTCCTGATGAGCTTGCATAATAGCCACTAAAGTTGGGCATTCTTCTTTTAATGCATCATATATAGCTTTAGATTTTACACTACTCAATTCTTTTTTATATCTCTTTTTTAAGTCTAATAAACAAGTATCAAATTTATGGTATGCCAATCGAATACGAGATTTGATATTCAATAATCCTACTTTATCATCATTTTCATAATAGCGTTTAATATCTTCATCTATTCGAATCACTTCCCAACCACAATTACAAATGGCTTTTGCAATTTCTTTTTCTGAAATAGGTTCATGATTCTTTTCATCATTAGAATAAGAAATGAAACTACTCAAACTTATCATACCAATTAATAAAATAATACTACGAATCATTTTTTATCTTCTTTTTTATATTATAACGAAAAAAGACTTCTTAATTATGTATAATTGAGAAGTCTTTTTTAAATCAGAAAACTAAATTATATTAGTTACCCATACCCGCCATAGCTGGGCAATGTTTTTTCATTGCAGCTTTAGCTTTTTCTTCTAATGCTTTATCTTTCTTCATCATCTCATCAATACCAGGGTATTTTTTCTCTAAACCTTTCATACATTCTTCTCCTTTTGAAGCTACATCTGCTGTTTTAGCATTCAAAGTCACTAATTTTAAAGAATCTCCAGCAGCAGCTTTAATATCATCCATTAAAGTCATCATTTCGCTAGTACAGTTACAAGTATCTTTAGCTAATTGATCAACATCTAATCCTTTTTTACATCCTGTTGTTAAAGCGGCACATACTACGAATAAGAATAAAATTCTAAATACTTTCATCTTGTTTAAATTTTAAATAAATAGTTATAAATGACTACGAAGATAGGTGTAATTTTTTATATCTATATAATGATTTACATTAATTTTTTTTATTATTTATAATTTATGCTTTTTAAAGGAGAGTTTAAATTGCTTTTTTATTCTTCTACCCCTTCAAAAACATGAGGACAATGTTTCTTTAAAATCTCTTTCATTACATTTTCAAACTCATCATTTTCCATTAATTTTTGATATTTTTTTTCTACATTTTTGATACATTCTTCAGCCTTTTCTTCTAAGTCCATAATTTTAATACTGAATTCTTCTAGTTTTTCTATTTCTTCTTTATGAATTAAAATTTCTAACTCTTCAGTTAAAGCATGAAGTTCGTTAACACAAGAGCATCTTTCCTTTGCAAATTTTTCTTCTTCACTTAAAGATGTACAAGCAATTATGAGCATTGAATGAATCATAATATATACTATCCATTTGACTTGAGTTATATTCATACAATAATTTTTATTTAAAAAAAAAGAGAACGAATCAATTTACCAGTTCTGAAAATTGAGGACAATATTTTTTTAGGGCTTCAGTAGCTTTCTCTTCTTTCTCTTTATCTCCATCTATATCTGGATATTTTTTATCTA
>JAHDII010000319.1 GCA_020630895.1 Saprospiraceae bacterium | reverse complement strand
AAGTACTTCCCATATCTTCTTGAGATTCTACTGAAATTTTACCGCCATGATTTTCCATTATTTTTTTACACAAAGATAATCCGATACCTTGCCCATCAATATCATCATGCTTTTCTGCCTGATAAAATAATTCAAAGATATAATTTATTTTGTTCAAGGGTATACCTAATCCATTATCTATTATATATATTAGATTTCTATTTTTTTCTTTCTTATATTTTATTTCTATAATTGGATTTAAATCTTTTCTCCTAAATTTAATTGCATTAGAAATTAAGTTTTGAAAAAGTTGATATAATTGAGTAGAATTACCATTTAACATTGGCATTTCTTGAATGTTTATTTTGACATTATTTTGCGCTAAACTAATTTTTAAATTTAATAATACATTTTCAAGAATGGTATTTAGATTAATTTCTTTTTCAATATTTATTTGAGTATCTAATTTAGAATATTTCAATAAACCTTCCAATAAATCATCCATTCTCAAAGAACCATTCACCGCAAAATCAAGATATTCTATTGATTCTTCTTTTAAATCTGGTTCATTTAATTTTAGTAATTGTAAAAAACTATTTATCGTTCTCAAAGGTTCTTTTAAATCATGTGAAACAGCATATGCAAAACTTTCTAAACTTTTATTTGATTTATGTAACATTTTAATGTTATCTTCTAATTCTATCGTTTTAGCTTTTACTTGTTTTTTTACTTGTTTTTCTAATTCTTTTTGTTGTCCTTTTAATTTTTCGAAAGCTCGAATATTCATAATTTTTATTCCAACAATTGAAGCAATTGTTGACAATAAAACTAAATGGTCATCTGTATAAAATGATTTTTCTGAATGTTCAGAATCAATAACACCAATAACTTTATCTTCGAATAAAATAGGGATTGTAATTTCAGATAACCTGACTCGATCATCTATAATATAATTTTCATTTTTAGATGTATCAGGAATGATTTGGGCAATTCCAGATTCAGCCACTTTTCCAACTATACCTTTTCCAACAGGAATGCTGATTGGATTTTTTATATTTTTTTCTCCAGAATGTTTATTTCCAAAAACAGCTTTTTGTTCTAAAAGATTAGTTTTTTTATCTAATATTTAAACAACACAATCTTCAAAATTCATTTTTGATATAACATTCTGTGCTATAAACCAAGACACTTCGTCTTCAGAATTCAGATACATTATATTTAGAGAAAAATCATTTATAATCAAGTAATGCTTTTCCTTTTCTAGAAGATTTAAATATCTTCTACGAATCTGAAGTTCATTAGAATTGGAAGAGTTTTGTTTCATTATCCGCTAAAATCAATATCAAATATGGGTAAAAATCTAAGGTACAAAATACATTAATGAAACAAATATAATTATGTGTTTAAAGAAAAGCATCATACTTTTTACGATAAACTCTTATTCCTGTTTCGTATTTTTGGTAATTTCTTTTAAAAAAAACATAGGATTCGTTCCACCTGTTCCCTTATCTCCAGGTCCAGTTTTTTTACTTTGACCTAATATATATTCAGCAACAATTTTTAAATGTTCCATTCGAAATAATTTTAAAGCACTTACACACTGCATATACACCTCATTTAAAGGCTTTGTTCTATGGCAATAATTTTTAATATTAGATTTAAATTGAATAAATTTTAAAAAATCAACATGTAGAGGGGGCATATAATTTCTCATTTCTAATAAAAAAGAGTTGTTGTGATGAATACCAAAAAATGCATCAAACATTTGAATGAGTGAACTTTGAGCAGCACTTCCCCCATGAAAATTTTGTGGTTCTATATTTAATCCCTGAAAATTCACATTTTCAAAGGAAGCTAAAAAAGGTCTAACTCTTTGATAAAAAATATAAGGATCACAAAATTCTCGAATACGAACAAGATCAATAAGGATTAATTCTAGGGTATTTAATATTTTTTCTAAGCAATACAATACCGTCTCATCATCATTTTTCGATGTAGCTAAAATGGCTTCAATTGCTGCTTCAATTGCTTCCCCACCTCTTTGTTCAATTTTTGCCGTAACTAAGTAAAACCAAGATTCGTCAATACTTCCTTGAAATTGAATGACAGTAGATAAATTATTTAATTCAAAAGGTAAATCAGTGTCTAATTTGTACCAATTATTTAAAACGCAACTTGCATGTGAAACAATAGGTTTTCTTTTTAATTTCTCTGCCGTTTTTATCCAAGGAATTGCTAAATTTTTTGGTATCGTTTTTTCCGTTTTATTCCATCCAAAAACATAAGCGTTTCCAATAAAAGATAGCAGTAACATCGCTCTTTCTGTTTCTGCTTTATTTTGATAAATAGGGTTTTCAATTAAGGGAATAGAATCAACTGCTTTTCTTAAAGAACAAGTATTAATTAAATTAGGAAGATCTTTTGCAATTTTTTCCCAATCATCAAATGTTGCAGATAATTTTTCGCATCGAGTATGAAAAGGTAAGAAACCTAATTCCGAACTTATTTGATATGTATGAAGTATTTTTTCAACACTTACCATTAGAAAACATTTGTATAAATTTATCGTCTTTTAATAAATTTACGAACCAATTTTGATTTTTTTGAATATATTTTTGCAATGTATACTCCTTCTGGTAACTCAGAAATTGATAGTGACATTTTCCTTGTTTTTATTTTGGTTCTTAGTAGTAATTCTCCATCAATATTATAAATTTCAATCGTCGGTTTTAATTCATTTTCCAAGTAATTATTTATGATTAAATCATCATTGGTGGGATTAAAATATAAAGAAATTTTAGTATTCATTTCTTTATAAAATGGAGTCGGATCTAATTGTAATTGAGTATTAAGATTAATCTCATTTTTATCAAATTCATTTTTAATCGGTAAATTAATTCCTGGATGAACATTTTTTATTTGATCGGCAATACGCTCTCCAATAATTTGATACTCCTCGCAATCATAGTGCACTCCGCCTAGAACACTTAAAGGAAGATCATCTATATCTATAATTGCATCAGAATGATTTTCTAAAGCATTTCTTACATTCATTACCGCATCAAAGGGTTTTGATGCAGGAGGGTCTATTAACGCTAAATTTAAACGTACAGAAATCCATGGCGGAGATTGTCCAATATAATTTTCTATATCGTTTTTTAATAAAATAAAATTATTTTCATAAGCGGCTGCCCATTCAATACTATTCGAATCTTTTTCTCCCTGAACCCAAACAATGGATACAATATCAATTTCACAATCCATTTGATTTACAAATGCAGTCCAATGTGATTTAAATTGATCTAATGCTTCATTTGGACTAACGATATTCCAATCTGGTCCTTCTATTCTTTCGATGGCAGCTCCACCTTTAGCATGCTTAAAAACAGTAACATTCGCTAAATATTTTTGCATATGATAAAGAATAGGAATTTCTATTCCATAAAATTTATCAGAAGACGAAGTCGATTCTCCTGCAATTACAGGACTTATAACATTTCCATTGTTTGAACTATTATATCCCACACAATTTATTGGCGGTATATAATGATCAGATAAACAAGCTACTTTACCCTGAGCGCCAGCATTAGATTGACCTAAAATTAATATTACTTTCTG
>JAHDII010000318.1 GCA_020630895.1 Saprospiraceae bacterium | reverse complement strand
TGATGGTTATTTTTTTGTTAAGCATAAAGAAAATTAATACTAAAAATATTAATTTTATAGTTTTAAAATTAGAACATAAAAAAATCAATTTGAAAATATTACTTCTTTGCTGTTCCCTAATTACATTATTTTTTCCTCATAGTAGTGAAGAGAAAATTACTATGGTATTGAATGATTGGAATTTAGTCGTCAATCAAGGGGACTTAAAAGTGTATAAAAGAACTTCAGAACATTCTTCCATCAATGAGATTAAAATCATTAATATTATTGATGCACCTGCACAAACCTTAGTTGATGAATTAAATGATGTAGCTAATTATACCGAATGGATTTATAAATGTTCTGAGTCGTATATTGTCAAAACTATTTCTGATACAGAAATGGTGTATTATACCAAAGCAAATTTACCTTCCCCTCTTTGGGATCGTGATGTTGTTGCCCATTCTGTTTATAATTATGATAGTGTTACAGATACTCATACTTTTAGATCTACAGGAGTAGATGGATATTTAGATGAAAAGAGTGGAGTAGTGCGAATGCCTAAATATAGTTCTTCTTGGATTATTAATGAAAAAGACGGGAAATCTCATATTATCAATCAACTTTATTTTGAACCTGGTGGTTCATTGCCGAATTGGCTCGTCAATATGGGATTGACTAAAGGTCCTGTTCGTTCTATGAAAAAATTACAGGAGCGAGTAAAGGAATAGATTAGATGTAAAGTGGAAGATTTATTTGAAATACTTCAAGGTACTTGGAAATCTAAAGAAGAAATAGAAGTTCTTCCCTATAAATCCAATTTTTCTAATTGGATAGATGCATCTCCTGTACCAGGATTTTTTAGATTTCAATTATATTATGATGAAGCGGAAAAACAAAAAATAGCCTCAGTTGGAATACCAATACAAGGAAGGTTTCCTCAAAAGGGACATTACAACATTTTTCTAGGAAAATTTGATATTAAAAAAGATAAAATTTTCATTGGACAAGATGAGAAAAAAGCCACAAAAATCTCTTATCAACTTAGTACTGATCGAACGATTCTAGAATTAAAACTATTTGGTAAAAATATTGAATTTGAAAAGCAAGAGTAATTACTCATTAAGAATTTGCTTAAACTGCCTAATAAGTTTCTAAACGAACAGCAAATTTCACTTTTTGTTCTTTCACCTTTCCATTCACAAGAGCAGGTTTCCACTTGGGCATATTATCAATTAAATCTTTAGCAGCTTTGTGTAAGCGAACATTAGAAGAACCTTCAATATCATGAAAAATAATAGTACCATCTGAACTCACATAACTAGTAATAATGATAGTTGTATGAAGATGATTTTCTCTTTCTTTTTTAGGAACGGTAAAATGATTTTTTACATAGAGGACAAGTGCTTTTTCTCCTCCTGGAAATTCAGCTTTTTTCGAAACCTTTTCATCATCTGTGTTTGAATTAAAAATTGTTGAATGATTTTGAGTTTCTGCTTGAAAAGAAATAAGTAAGCTTATTATGGTAATGAATAAAGGTTTCATATCTAAATATTTTATGTTAATTTAATGTAAACATAAGGTTAATTAAGGATTAATGCTAGTTTTAGGACTTATTTTTTCTACTTTTAACAAACTCTAAAATCTTTTGAGCGTCTTTCGTTATTCTTAATTGTAAATATGTATCTTTAAGTTATGAATGAATTAAGACCTATAACGGATTGGCTTCCTATCACCCAAAAGGAAGTAGAAAAAAGAGGATGGGAGCAGTTAGATGTGATCATTATTTCAGGGGATGCCTATGTAGATCATCCTGCATTTGGAACAGCAGTAATAGGTCGAATTATAGAAAGTAAAGGATTTAAAGTAGGAATTATTCCACAACCCAATTGGAAAGATGATTTAAGAGATTTTAAGAAATTTGGAGCTCCTCGTTTATTTTTTGGCATCAGTTCTGGGTGTATGGATCCTATGGTCAATCATTATACTGCCAATAAACGAAAACGTTCTACAGATGCTTATACTCCAGGCGGTAATGCTGGTTTTCGTCCAGATTATGCCACAACAGTTTATACAAAAATATTAAAAGATTTATATCCAGATACACCTGTAATTATAGGAGGAATAGAAGCATCATTGAGAAGAGTAACACATTATGATTATTGGAAAGATCAATTATTCCCAAGTGTTTTGGTAGATGCAGGTGCAGATATTTTAGTCTATGGAATGGGCGAACCTCCCTTGTTAGAAATTCTACGATTGTTAGATAAAGGAGTGCCTCTTTCTAGCATGAAAAATATTCCTCAAACAGCATATTTACAAGATCAATCTCAAAAAATTATTAAAAATAAACATTGGGAAGATATCAAAATTTCTTCTCATGAAAAATGTTTAAAGGACAAAAAAAGTTTTGCTGCTAATTTTAAAATTATTGAGCAAGAATCGAATAAAGTAAATGCAAGGAGAATTATTCAAAATGTACAAGATAAAACTTTAGTCATTAATCCGCCTTATCCTCCAATGACAGAAAAAGAAATTGATGCTTCTTTTGATTTGCCTTATACACGAGAGCCTCATCCTAAATATAAAAAACGAGGAGCTATTCCTGCTTATGAAATGATTAAATTTTCCATTAATATTCATAGAGGTTGTTTTGGTGGTTGTAGTTTTTGTACGATTTCTGCTCATCAAGGAAAATTTATTGCTTCCCGTTCTGAGGAATCTGTGATGAAAGAGGTGGATAAAGTAACCGCAATGTCTGATTTTAAAGGATACATTTCTGATATAGGAGGACCTTCTGCAAATATGTATAAAATGAAAGGAAAAATACAATCTATTTGTGATAGATGTGTGGCTCCTTCTTGTATTCATCCTGTGGTTTGTAGTAATTTAGATACGAGTCATAAACCTCTTACAAAATTATATCAAAAAGTAGATCAGCATCCTAAAATCAAAAAAGCATTTGTAGGTAGTGGTATTCGTTATGATTTATTGGTGGATTCTTATAATAAAAATGCAGATGACTCACTCAATGAATATATGGATCAGTTAGTTGAACGTCATGTGTGTGGAAGATTAAAAGTAGCTCCAGAACATACTTCAGATAATACTTTAAAATTAATGAGAAAACCTTCTTTTAAACATTTTCATGAGTTTAAAAAAAGGTATGAAAAAGCGAATGAAAAATTTGGGTTGAATCAACCCCTAATTCCTTATTTTATTTCTAGTCATCCAGGAAGTCAAGAAGAAGATATGGCAAATCTAGCAGCAGAAACTAAGGATATGGGATTTCGTTTAGAGCAGGTACAAGACTTTACACCTACTCCAATGACAGTGGCTACTATTATTTATTATACCGGTTTACATCCTTATACTTTGCGTCCTGTATTTACAGCTAAAACCAAAAAAGAAAAATTAAATCAACATAAATTTTTCTTTTGGCATAAAAAAGAATATCGTCGAGAAATAAAAGCATCTTTAGAAAAAATGGATCGTCCAGATTTAATTGAAAAATTATTAAATGATGCAAAGCGACAATTAAAAAATGAACGAATTAAATCTAAAAAAAGAATTGTTGATTCTCCAAAATCTCGATTGCATAAAAATAAAAAAAGAAGGCGTTAATTTTTT
>JAHDII010000022.1:8720-22146 GCA_020630895.1 Saprospiraceae bacterium | reverse complement strand
TTTGAAAAATTTCTACTAATTTTCCTTGCATATTTTGGAATATACCATTAGACTCCATACTGTTTCCATTTTTAGAAAAAAAATCTTGTACTTGATTTAATCCTCCACCTCCAATCTTTTCTTGGATCATTTGCATAAAAGCATTGGTACCTTCATTTGCTGCTTCTTGTGTTTCTTTTTGACCGAGACTATTGGGTCCCATTCTTTCTGTTAATTTTTGTACGGCTAAGTTTTTTAATATATCTAACATGTTATAGATTTTAAGATGAATAATAATAGACATCATTAAGACGATACATTTTTACTGCGTCACATTTTACCGTTCATCATTCTATTTTTCCGTTCATCCATATTCTCTTTCATTAATCATTAAAACAATGTATATTAGTTTTTATTGATTGAAAGGTTGTTTAAAATAGAATTAAAATGAATACATATCAAAATTCACAATTAGGGAAACTTATATTTGGAGTAATGTTAATTCCAATTAGTATTCTTCTTTATGTTTATTGGATAGAGGATGATTTAAAATTATCATTAGTATTAATTATAATAGGAGTTATCTTATTAATCACAATTCTATTTTATCAGTTAACTATAAAAATAGAAGATAAAATAATTCATATTATTTTTGGAATTGGTTTAGTTCGATTTAAAATAAAACCTGATACTATTACTACGACAGAAATTATAAAATATCCATGGTATTATGGATATGGTATTCGATTTACTCCTAAAGGGAGTTGGTTATATAATATTAGTGGGACTCAAGCAGTATTCATTCATTATAAAAAAAATGGAATGCAAAAAAAAGTATTATTAGGTAGTAATGATTGTGAAAATTTAAAAGACTTTTTGGATAATCATTTTTAGAGATCATTTTCTTTTTTCATCTTTTAATAAAAATTTATAATTCATTTATTATAGATATACTTTAAATCAAATAAAGCATTAGATTATTAATTCTAATGCTTTATTTATTATTCAATCAACTAGGTCTATTTTCAGGAATATCGCTACTCACTAATCTCGAACCTATAATAGCAAAAGGCACAAAAACAAAAAGACTAGCAATCATCATCCAAGTAGGATAAGGGAATGAATATAACATAAAAATGCCTAACAACATTAAAAGTCCTCCTGTAACTAATGCGTTTCTTGTACGATTGGCTGGATCAAATTTAGCAGAAGCAAAACCTCCCAATAATGAACCTATAGCCCAACCCACAACAATAATAATTAATGACATTAAAGGAACTGATTCTTTCATATATTGAGTTACAGCTTCTGAATCACCAAAATCTAATTCTCCAGGAGGAGGGTATATTAAAGAACTCAAATATTCAATTCCTAGAGCGGTAATAGAGCCTATTAAAAATCCTAGCAAAATAGCAGATAATCTTCTTTTCATAATTCGTTTATTTATTAAAAATGAATCTTAAAATATGTCTAAAATTAAAGATATAAATAAATTTTTAAAATAACATCTCCTTTTTTCTTGCACATTGATAAAAACAATAGTAATTTTCCGCTAAACTATCCTTACCATTTTTAGAATACCTTTTTTGATAAAACTTTTATGAAAGATAAAAGACGTTTTAATAAATTAATGGTTGCTAATAGAGGTGAAATAGCAACTCGTGTATTAAGAGCAGCCTCTGAATTAAGTTTAACAACTGTAGCTATTTATACCTATGAAGATAGATATTCTTTACATCGATATAAAGCAGATGAAGCCTATCAAATTGGTAAAAATGATGAACCCCTTAAACCTTATTTAAACATAGAGGAAATTATTCGTGTTGCGAAAGAAAATCAAGTAGAAGCGATTCATCCTGGATATGGTTTTTTATCTGAAAATGTAAAATTTGTTCGCCGTTGCAAAGAAGAAGGAATTATTTTTGTAGGTCCTTCTGCTGAAAGTATGGACAGATTGGGGGATAAAGTCCAAGCTAAAAATCTAGCTAAAGAGATCGGAATTCCTTTAATTCAAGATAGCCAAAAAGAATTAAATTCTTTTGACATCGCTTTAGAAGAAGCACAACGAATAGGATTTCCTATTATGGTAAAAGCTGCGGCTGGTGGTGGTGGACGTGGTATGCGTGTAGTTCATCATGAAAAAGAATTAAAAAAATCTTTTCAAGAAGCCAAAAGAGAAGCCAAAACTGCTTTTGGAGATGATACTATTTTCTTAGAAAAATTTATTGCTAATCCTAAACATATTGAAGTACAAATTTTAGGAGATAATTTTGGAAATTTAGTTCATTTATATGAAAGAGATTGTTCTGTTCAAAGACGTTTTCAAAAAGTAGTTGAAGTCGCTCCTGCAACTACTTTATCTACTTCAGTCAAAGAACAATTATATGATTATGCTCTAAGAATTGCTAAACATGCTAATTATTCCAATGCAGGGACAGTAGAATTTTTAGTAGAAAATGAAGATATTTATTTTATAGAAGTTAATCCTAGAATTCAGGTAGAACATACGATAACGGAGGAAGTAACTGGAATTGATATTGTTCGAAGTCAGATTTTAGTAGCGATGAATTATCCTTTACATCATCCTACTATTTTTATTAGGAGTCAAATGGATATCCAGTGCCAAGGATATGCAATTCAGTGTAGAATTACAACAGAAGATCCCGCTTCTAATTTTAAACCTGATTATGGTACATTAGTTGCCTATCGTTCTGCGGCTGGTTTTGGCATTCGTTTAGATGCAGGAAGTGCTTATGCAGGAGCCAAAATTTCTCCTTTTTTTGATAGTATGCTCGTTAAAGTAACCGCAAGAGGACGTACTTTAAAAGGTGCCGCACAAAGATTACATCGTGCATTAAGTGAATTTAGAATTAGAGGTGTAAAAACCAATATTGGTTTTTTAATGAATTTATTACAGCATGATACTTTTCAAGAAGGAAAATGTACTGTTAAATTTATTCAAGAAAATCCAAGTATTTTACAAATGCCTCGTTATCAAGATCGAGGTACTAAATTATTAAAATATTTAGCAAATGTTATTGTTAATGGAAATCCAGATGTAAAATATATAGATCCTCATAAAACTTTTAGAACTCCTCAAATTCCTGAATTTGATAAAACAAAACCGTTTCCTAGAGGAAGTAAAACACTATATAATGAATTAGGAAGAGAACGTTTTATAAAATGGTTGAAAGAATCTAAATCTATTCATTATACAGATACCACTTTTAGAGATGCGCATCAATCTTTATTAGCTACTAGAGTTAGAACTTATGATATCCAAAAAGTAGCAGAAGCTTATGCTCGACAATGCAACGATGTTTTTTCTGCTGAAGTTTGGGGTGGTGCCACATTTGATGTATGTATGCGATTTTTAAAAGAAGATCCTTGGACTCGCTTATCTATTATTAGAGAGGCGATGCCCAATATGTTATTACAAATGTTATTAAGAGGATCTAATGCTGTTGGATATACTGCATATCCTGATAATTTAATTGAAGATTTTATTGTAAAAGCGGCTAACACAGGAATTGATATTTTTAGAATTTTTGATTCACTCAATTGGGTTGAAGCGATGAAAACAAGTATTAGAACTGTAAGAGAACAAACCAATTCTATTGCAGAGGCTTGTATTTGTTATACAGGAGATATTTCTAATACAAATAAATCTAAATATACTCTTGATTATTATTTGGATTTAGCCAAACAATTAGAAGATGAAGGAGCTCATATTATTGCTATAAAAGATATGGCAGGTTTATTAAAACCTAAAGCAGCAGAACAATTAATTACGGCATTAAAAAAATCTATTGACCTTCCTATTCACTTGCACACACATGACACGTCATCTATACAATCTTCTACATATTTAAAAGCCATTGAAGCTGGGGTTGATGTAGTAGATGTTGCATTGAGTTCTATGTCAGGTTTAACTTCTCAACCTAATTTTAATTCTATAGCTGCATTTATGCGAGGGCATGAAAGGGAAAATAAACTCAATTATGAAGCTCTAGAAAATCATTCTAATTATTGGGAAGCTGTTCGACAATATTACTATCCTTTTGAAACAGAATTAAAAGCAGGAACAGCTCAAGTATATGAACATGAAATTCCAGGAGGACAATATTCTAATCTTCGTCCTCAAGCAAGAGGTTTGGGTTTAGAAGATCAATTTGAATTAATTAAAAGCAATTATAAAATTGCAAATGAACTCTTTGGCAATATTGTAAAAGTAACGCCTTCTTCAAAAGTAGTGGGAGATATGGCAATGTTTATGACTTCCAATAATTATACAAAAGAGGATATTTTAGAAAAAGGAAATACTATTTCTTTTCCCGATTCTGTAAAAGCATTTTTTAGAGGTGATTTAGGACAACCACATGGAGGGTTTCCTAAAGAATTACAAAAGATGGTATTAAAAAATGAACAGCCTTATACTGAACGTCCTAATGCTCATTTAGAACCTATTAATTTTAATAAGGAGTTTAAAGAATTCAAATTAAATTTTGATTATTGCGACGATAAAGATTTTTTATCTTATAAATTATATCCTAAAGTTTTTAAAGATTATTATGATCATTATTCTGAATATGGTGTTGTAAGAACTTTACCTTCTTCTGCATTTTTTTATGGATTAAAACCTAATGAAGAAATCTTAGTAGAAATTGTAAATGGTAAAAATTTACTTATACAATTTTTAAATATTTCTGAACCTAACGAAGAAGGTATGAGAACAGCATTTTTTAAATTGAATGGACAAACGCGATCTATAGCTGTTCAAGATCATCAGTTAAGTACTGAAAAAATAGAACACAAAAAAGCAGAACATCAAAATGAAATTGGAGCTCCTTTACAAGGAAGTCTTTCTAAAATTTTAGTGAAAGAAGGAGATACTATACAAGTCAATACTCCTCTATTTATTATTGAAGCTATGAAAATGGAAAGTACTATTACGGCTCCTATAAAAGGAAAAATAAAAAAGATCCATTTATCAGAAAAAACAATGGTAGAACAAGACGATTTAATTATTGAACTAGAATAAATAATATATCCAATGAATTATTTTTTTTTAATCACAACTATTATTTTACTTTCAAGTTGTAAAACTAATGTAGAAGTTGAAAATACAACAAGTCAAAAAGAAACAAACATGAAATTAATTTATATTATGGACCCCCAATGTGGCTGGTGTTATGGTAATGAAAAAAGTATTGCTAGTATTTATGAAAATTTTAATCATACTATTCCTCTAGAAATTATTACAGGAGGAATGTGGTTGGGAAATAATGCTCCTAGAGGAGGTGCTCAATTTGAAAATTTTATTAAAACACATTCTCCTCGAATGGAACAAGTAACAGGTGCAAATGTAAGTCCTAAATTTTATGAACTTACAAAAGATACTTCTTATGTTTTTGGTAGTTATGAAGCTTGTTTAGCGATTAATGCTGTGAAAAAAATAGCTCCTTCTCAAACTTATTATTTTTCGAAAAAAGTTCAAGAAGCACAATTCGTTGATGGAAAAAAATATGACGATATAAATACTTACACATCTATTTTATCTCAATTATCTATTCCTAAAAAAGAATTTATAGAATATTGGACATCAGAAGAAAATAAAAATCAAACACAAAAAGATTTTCAATTTGCAGGACAATACGCTAATGGTTTTCCTTCTTTATTAATAGAAAATAATGGTGAAATTCAAGCATTACAAAATGGTTTTTTTCAAGCAATGCCTATGATTCAAAAAATTCATGAATTGCTTCAAGATTCTTATCCTATAGTTGAAGGGAAAATAATAAGAAAACAATTTAAAAATAAAGGAGGAAAAGAACCAGAAGGTGTTTATGATTATTATTTTGAAATGAAAGAGGAAACAAAATTTATTAAAACAGTTTCTGGTACAGGAGGAATGGCAAAAAAAGAATTAGAATCATATCTAGATAAAAAAATAAAAGCAAAAGTTATTTTTAATTCTGGTAGTTTAGATAGTGATCCTACTTTAGATTATCCTGTTCAAAGTAGAGGTGGTGATTATGTCATTATTTATAAAATCATCAATGAATAATAATATTATAAAAAAAGTTCAGGGAAAAATAATAAAAGAACATTCTGCAAAAAAAGATGGGAAAATTATCCATCATGTTTTTGATTTATATTGCCAAATTAATGATGAATTATTTTATATAAAAAAATATTCTTCTTCCATTTCTAAAGATGAATTAATTGGACATTCAGAACATGAACAAATATTATATTTAGAAGTATCTTTTCACGAAGGAAATTGGGATGCTTCTGATGATGATCGAATGACTCAAAGTAGATTTGGAAAATATATCATTATTCACAATATTTTAAATTTGAATTCTCCATAAAAAACACCTTTTAATCATCCTTTAAATAAAATAAAATGTACAAAGTTGGTGCAGCAAAAGTAGATATTACTTGTTTTCAAAAAGGTTCCGTCATGTTAGGTTATGGTCGTCCTTTTCATCAAATGAAAGATGTTGAAACGCCAATATATTCTAGAGCTATTGTTATTGAAAATGAGAATCATACGATTGCTTTTGTCAATGTTGAAATTGGTTTTTGTACTGTTTATTTAAAACATGGTGTTCTTGAAAAATTAAAGAGTAAATATCCTGAATTAAATTTTAAGGATAATCAAATTATGATTACTGCACAACATACGCATAGTGCAGGTGGTGGAATTTCTCAACACTTTTTTTATAATGTTCCTACTCCTGGTTTTAACAAAGATATGTGGGAAAAATATAGAGATGGAATTGCTGATTCCATTGCTTTAGCTTATTATAAAAGAAAAAATGCAAATTTAAAATTTGGAACAAGTGATTTTTCTGAAAAAGAAGAAGTTGCTTTTAATCGTTCTATAGATGCTTATAATGCAAATCCAGAAATTGAAAAAAAATTAAAAAAAGAAGAATGGCATTTGGCAGCAGATAGAACCATGAAATTATTACATTTTGAAGATGAACAAGGAGAATTAATTGCAAGTTTAAATTGGTTTGGAACACATTGTACAAGTATCTCTAATGATAAATATAAAATTTGTTCAGACAACAAAGGTTATGCTGCTAATTTTCAAGAAAAACATTATCAAGAAAAATATAAAAAAGAAAAAACAGTTTGCCTTTTTGCCCAAGAAGCTTGTGGAGATATTTCTCCTAATTTTATTTATGATAAAAAGAAAAGATGGACGAGAGGAAAATATAAAGATGATTATGAAAGTGCCAAATATACTGGAGATTTGCAATTTCAAAAAGCTAGAAATATTTCTGATAATTTATTAAAAAATAAAAATAAAATAGAAAGTAGAATAGAATTTATTCAATCTTATATTGAATTTTCTGATGTTCAATGCGACCCTGAATTTACTGATGGAAAAAAAGATTGTATAACTTCTCACCCTTGTTTGGGAATTTCTTTTTTAGAAGGAACGGTTGAAGGACCTGGAATGGCAAAATCTGTAGGAAATATTTTAAGAAGAGTATTAGATATTCATAGAAAAAATGAAGAATATAAATTTTCTAAAACAAGAGGAAAAGAATATGCAGATTACGTTAAAAGAAAATACGGAACACAATCTCCTAAACATATTGCTGTTGAGGCAGGAATGGGAAAAATTGCTTGGCAAGAAAATATAGGGAAATTACCTATTCCCACTTTTATTGAAAAATCATTACAATATATTCGTCATGCAGGAAAACAAGGAATGGCAGATCATAAACCTTGGATTTTAAGTAAATTACCTCTTCAAATTTTTATTATTGGAGAATTAGCTATTATTGGATTTCCGACAGAAATAACTACCGTTGCAGGAAGACGTTTAAGAAAAACATTAATGGATAGTTTAGAGAATTATGGTATTAAAGAAATTATTTTATCTCCTTATGCTAATGGTTATGCTGGCTATGTAACAACGCCAGAAGAATATGAATTACAACGCTACGAAGGAGGACATACTTTATTTGGAAAATGGACTTTACCTGCTATGCAAACATCATTTAAAAATTTAGCTGAAAAATTAAAAAATAAAAAAGAAGATCATTCTCAACCTTTAATTTTTTCAGAAGATCAAATTTGGGTTTATAAATAAAATAAAATGCTGTTAGATGATGATCCCATAATAGTTGAAATGAAATATCCTAAAACTGCTTCAGATGTAAAAAAAATATTTTTCACAATGCTGGGTAGTTTTATACTTATTATTTTGTTTTTAGGTGTTTTAAATCTATTTCTAGAAATAATTATCAATCCTCCTAGAAACAACGATGAGTTTCTTTTAATCTCTATTTTTTTTATTCTTTCTTCTATTATTACAATATTTTTAATTGGCAAAAATTTCTATAAAAGAATTCGTTTTTTAATTATTTATTTCATAGGTAAGGAAATTATTTATTTATATCCTACTAGCATTATTTTAGTCAAAAAAGGGATTTTTAAATGGGCGAAAAAAATTATGATTCCTGATATAAATGATATTTATAGCAATGAAGAAATTTATATAAAATTCAATAAATCATTAATACATTATCCTTTTAATATTGGACATATTGAAATTACTATGAATGATAATTCTAAAATATATTTTGGAGAATGTGATTATAATAAAGCTTTATCGTATATTAGAAAATCATTTTTTTGAAATGAGAAAACAAATTCTATAATACTTAACATTCAAAAAATATTTTATGATTTTAGATGACGATCCAGATGTTATTGAATTATTTTCAACCACCGAATTTTCTAAAATTATATCTATTATTTACTATAGTTTTTTTGGTTTTATTTTTATGATATTATTTATTAGTTTAACGATTCAATTAATAGTTGAACCAAATCTTAATTCTATAGGTAAAAATATTTTTATAATAATAGTAGGTATCATATTTTTAAATATTGGAGTTTCTTCTTTTAGGAGAATCATTCATTTACTATTAGGAAAAGAAAAAATATACCTCTACCCTACTTCAATTTTATTTCAAAAAAAAGATATTTTTAATTGGCAAAAAAAAATAGAAATACACCAAATAAAAAAAATATCTATGAGGTCTCGAGATAAAAAATTTTCCATTTTTCAAGGTATAAAATATCCTTTTGAAATAGGCTATATAAAAATAGAAATGAAAGATGGAAAAATCTTTCATTTTGGAGAAAACGTTATTTTAAATAATTATGAACAATTAAAAAATCATATTAGAAACTTCAAGAAAGATCCTAAAAATCATCCATCATAAATCCAATTATCTTTTATTTTTATTCTTCAATTTAAAGTAGCGTTTTACAATAAATAAAAAACGACCGCTAAAAAAAGCGGCCGTTTAAGCAAAATCAAAATCATATTAATCAAAAATCTTTATCTATCGGTGGATTTGTATATATCCCTGATAGGTTCTATCTTCTTCTCCATTATTGAGTCTTAATATATAGAAATAAGTACCATCTGGAAGATCATAATTATTCCATGTTCCTTTCCACTCATTGTTATATCCTTTTTTCTCATACACTAAATTACCCCATCTATTATATACGCATAAATAATTATCAGGATAATCTTCTATTTTATCAATATAAAAGACTTCATTATAATCATCTCCATTAGGAGAAAAGCCATTAAAGATGGTTAAATCTGTACATTCTATATATATATAGACCGTTGCTGTATCACAGCCATTTGGATTACAAACAACATAAGTGAAATTATCTGTTACAGAGCAAACATCATCATCAGGATCATAAGTAATGGTACAATCTAAATTAATGTTTGTTGTTCCTACATTAGGTCCATCAATGATATAAATAGTATCTATACCTCCAAATACTGTATCATTCGCTTTTACATTAATAACAATAGGTACTTCAATTTCTGTAGTATCATAATCATCATTAGCGATTGGTGGATCAAAATATTCTTCTACGGTTATACAGAAATATGTTGTATCACAATATCCTAGCTGATCACAAAGAATAATACAAGCAGAATCTGTTCCGAGTTCTTGAACTCCTTCATAGGTGACACACCAAGTATCTTCATCTGTAAAGAATTCTACAAATTCTCCAGATTCATCCCAACAAACATTATCAATACTTACTATAGGAGTAATGAGTTCTGTAGTATCTAAACAAAATTCTATAGATTCTCCAACAAATATAGTATCACAAATATATTGAGTAGTGGCACTAACGACTGTTACATAGAGATAGACTGTATCTATATTTCCATAAGTATCGACAATGGCAAAACAAGCGGAATCTAGTCCTACTTCTAAGCCATAATAGGTCACACACCAAGTATCTTCATCTATACTAAATAATACATCATTAACACCATCATCACAGAAATTATAAACGGTATCTATAGGTCCTGCTAAAGTGGTTATGGTATCAAAACAAATCGTATTCGTTTCAGTATTAATTAATATTGTATCATAGAATGTGAGTGGTCCTGAAGGAATTACTGTTACTTGATAAGTTATAGTATCACAATTACCTAAATTATCACAAATTTCTAGGCAAGCAATATCTGTACCTATACCAATACCTGTATATTCAATGCAAGGAAGTGTAGCATCAGGTATTTCAAAAATAACATAAGTTCCAGAAGAATCTTCACAAATATTATTCATTTCTTGAAATTCTCCTTCTAAGCCTTCTGTTAAATCAGCAATCATTGTGGAGTCCAAACAGAAAGTAACTGTTGTTCCTAATAAAATAGTGTCTGACAAATCAAAATCTATACAAGAAATAACGACTATTAAAGTATCAGAACAAGTTGTTTCATTATTAACAATAACGATTTCATGTTCTCCTGTACCACCTACAACAATAGCAATTCCATTAGTAGATTCTCCAATATTAAATCCTAATGTAACAACAGAAAGAGGATTCATTACAGGATAAATTTGCATCGCACTATAGTCATTATTAGAATCTCCTCCTTCAATGATCATAATATCTGTATTCAATTGCCAACCTCCTTCTGGATCCCAAAGGTTCATGGAATCTACTAATGCTGCAATATCAGGAAATTCTCCTTGGAATAATTGTCCATCTACAGTCCATGAATCTAAATAATATGGGCCTGATTCTCCTGCTCCAGGCAAAACAAGGTATGAATAATTCAAAATAGTATCAGAATCACATCCACTAATTTGATCATTAGACATTTGACCATCAATATAAATATCAAAATCTGTTGTTAAAAATTCTATTAGAGGAATTCCTGCACAGACTAAAACAGAATCTGAACAATTCACCATATCAAAGGTTAAAGAATCCATACCATTAAAGAATTCACATGTTGGATTACATAATACTTCTAGTGAAATATTATCAGCAGATTTAGTACATCCATTCGCATCTGTTACAGTTATACTATATAGTCCTGCTGCTAAATCCATTTGATCTTCAGGATTATTGGTTCCATTAATGTGAGCCCAATCGTAAGTATAAGGAGCTGTCCCTCCTGTTACTGTAACATTTAATGCTCCCAATTCTCCTGTTTCTGGACAACCTGCATAAGTTCCTAATATAGATAATTCTATGTCATCTATTTCTACAATAGTAAAACATTCACTTGTTACTAAACAATTTTGAATATCATAAACAGAAATGCAATAATCTCCTGCTGATAAATTATTAGAACTTACAATATTTTGTCCATCAGAAATCACCACTGTTTCTGGTCCTGCAAATGTAGGATCGAGATCTATCGTATAAAATACTTCTCCACTATTAGGTCCTAAGCAAGAAATATGATGAATACTATCTATTGTTATTGTAGCTAATTCAGGAACATTATTATTAATTGTAAAAGTAATTTCTTCTTGTTCTCCTGTAATATCATCTACTACAATAACAGTATATGTTCCTGCAGCTAAATCTGTACGATTTTGTCCTGTTTTTCCATCACTCCAATAGAATGAATAAGAACCACTTCCGTTCGCTACATTAATTGTAGCATTTCCATTTTCTGTATTACAATCTGGTTCTTGATTAATAGTTACAGAAATATCTAATGAAGATATTTGAGGAATTTCAACAATCAAATTATTATAACAAATGGTGTCATCAGCAGTAGTATAAGTAACTATATATGTACCTGCGGCTAAATCTGTCCTTGTATCTCCTGTTTCCATATCAGGCCAAGTATAAATATAATCAGAAGGTATAAGAGTTGCTGTACCATCTGCTTGTCCAAATGTTGCTGGTGTAATAGTATTAATATTAGCTTCTGGACCATCTTCATTAGATACTAGAATCAATATAGAATCACTACAAGCAAAGCTAAGAGGATCAGAAATATTAACTTGATATACTCCAGCGGGAACATTAGTTAACATTGTTCCATCAGGGCTTAATGTTCCTACATTTGAAGGTATCCATTCAAAATTAAAATCAGCAGGGTTCTCTAGAATCTGAACTTGAGCAGATCCAGTTGATTCATTACAATTCGTTTCAAATGCTAGAGTATAATCTATGGTTGGACCATTGCAATCATCACACATTATTGTTAATTCATAATGTACTACAATACAAGCATTCTCATCAGAAACAATTACACCATAAACTCCTTCAGATAAACCTGTTCTATCTTCTACATTTGAAGTTCCTGGAATATCTAACCAATCATAAGTATAATTACCTGTACCACCTGTTGCAATTACGTTGATCATTCCATTATCAAAACAACCTTCAGATATTGAAAATTCTACTTCTAACTCTTCTGGTTCGATAATTTCAAATGTTGCTCCTCCTGCAATACAACCATTAGCATCCATTACTAGAATACTATACTCTCCTGCTCCTAATTCTCCATTGGTAAATGAATTAATTCCATCTGTTGTAATTATGATTTGCGCTGGATTTGCAAATGTTCCTTCATAATTTATAGTAAAATTGACGTTTCCATTAGTCAATCCATGACAAGTAATATGATCTATACTGTCTATTATTACTTCTGCTGCTCCTGCAACATCACTGTCTATTAAGATGAAAGTGGTATCTGCTATACAAGCATCTCCCATATTATCTGTAACCGTTACACTATGTACCCCGCTTGAAACGCCATTTTCCGTAGAACTACCACCCATATTGAAACTCCAATCATAAGTATAATCTCCACTGCCATTATTTACCATAGCTGTTACTTCTCCATCACTATTACCACAAGTTGGAGCAATATCTACTACAATATCTATTTCTAAATTATTATCTTCTTCTATTATTATTTCTATAATACCTTCACAATCTGGATCTTTATCTGTAAAACTTACGAAATAGATCCCTGAGGCTAAGTCTGTTCTTGTATCCCCTGTTCCATTATCATGACTCCATATATAGGTGTAATGAGAGGGAGATAAAGTCGCTGTGCCATTGGAAGCACTACAATTTGCTGCTGTAGTAACTACTGGTCCATCTAATTCTG
>JAHDII010000022.1:0-8620 GCA_020630895.1 Saprospiraceae bacterium | reverse complement strand
TGCCGCCTGTTGCTAATACATCTATCGCTCCATCATTTGAACAACCGCCTGATATCGATACTTCTACTTCTAAAGATTCTAATTCTAATATTTCAAAACTTATTCCTCCAGCTACACAACCATTCCCATCTAAAACCGCTATGCTATAATCTCCTCCAGGAAGAGAACCATTTTCATAAATCCCTACACCATCAGAAATAATTATTGTTTCAGGTTCTACAAAACCTGCTTCTTTACTTATTGTGAAAAATACTTCTCCATTACCCATTTCTCCACATGAAACATGAGCAATATTATTGATAACAATATCAGCACCTGCTACATCTCCATCTGTAATAATAAATGTAGTATCTACTTGGCAACCATTTCCTAATAAATCTGTAACTGTTAGGGCATAAATACCACTTGCTACATTAGAAACAGTAGAATTATTATTTCCTCCAAAAGACCAATTATACATATATATTCCTGAACCTCCTTCTAAACTAGCAGATACAGTACCATCCATATTACCACAAGTTGGTGATTCATCTATATTAATACCTAATTGAAGTGTATTAATTTCTGGTATTTCTACTTCTATAACGCTATAACAATTAGGATTTGCAATATTTGTAATTGTTACAAAATAAGATGTTGCGAATAAATCATTTCTAGTATTTCCAAAAGGTCCATCACTCCATTCATACTGATAAATTGCTGGCGAGATAACTGCAGTTCCATTATTTGCAGCACAATCAGCTGGAGTTATTACAATATTATCTAATTGAGGACCATCTGAATTTGTAATAGCAAATTGAATTACATCATGACATTCTCCAGAAGCATCACTTACTGTAACAAAATAACCTCCTGCAGGTAAGTTAATTCTTGTATTTCCATTTCCTTGAGGAAGACCTACATTAGGTGACCAAGTATAAACTAATGATGGAGCATCTGGAATTACATTTACTGTTGCTGAACCATCATTATTATTACAAGTAGCTTCATAAATTACTACACTTTCAATTGTTGGTTCAATGGTACATGGGCAAGGATCAACTACTACTCCATTTTCTAAAACAATAGAACATCCATTATTATCATAAATAGTTACTTGATATGTTCCTGAGGCTAAATTTTCTCTACTTCCAGGATTACTTGTACCTTCTAAATCTGCCCAGTCATAAAAATATACTCCTGAACCTCCTGAAATATCAATATCTATTGAACCTCCTTCTGAACAATTAGGGCTTGTAGATAAATTAGCCATTAAAGGTTGAGGTGTTTCTATTTCAAAACAAGAAGTTGCTATAACACAATTATTTGCATCTATAATTTCTAAACAATAATTGCCTGCTATTAAACTACCATTTGTCCAATTTATAGCTCCATCAGTAATAATAGTATCTGTAGGAGTAGCAATGCCTGCAGGATAAATTACAAAATAGTCTATACTTCCATTAGTTTCTCCTGAACAAGTAATATTATTTACTTCATTCATTATGATCGTTGCATTAGGGACATTGCTATCTATTAGAGAGAATGAAAAAGTAGTAGAGCATTCTTGTCCTCCTATTTCTGTTATATTAACCGTATGTGTTCCTGATGTAAGATCACTTCTTGAATCTCCTATTACTCCATCAGACCATACTATTTGATAATTTCCGCTTCCTCCAGTTATTAATAATTGAACTTCCCCATCATTATTATTACATGTAGGTTCATTTAGAACATTATAATTAACTTGTAGATCATTTTCTTCTAAAATAATTACAGGGATTACATTAAAACAACTTGGATTTAAAGGATCTATTATAGTTACTCCGTAAGTTCCTGATAATAGATCTGTTCTTGCATCACCTGATTGTCCATCAGACCAATTGTATGTCCAATTAGAAGGAAATATTGTAGCTGCACCATTATTATCATTACAAGTAGCAGGTGAAGTTGTTACACTTGTTGGATTTGGTCCGTCAGAATTTCCTACTACAGCTATTGTAGATAGGGTACAATCAGTATTTCCTATTTCAGAAATTATAATGGTATATGTTCCTGCTTCTAAATCTGTTCTTGTTTCTCCACTTCCTTGAGTTGTTCCTTGATTAGGCGTCCAATCGTAAGTATAATCTGCTGGATTTCCATTGATATTTAATGTTACACTTCCTATACTTTCTCCACATTTAGAGTTGCCTACTGCTGTTCCAAATATATTTGGAGGAATACAAGCACATTCTATAAACTCAAAGCTAGCTTGTGTTACACAACCTGACACTCCTGTAAATTCTATATTATAAATAGGATCTCCTGCATTAAAAATGGCTTCAAAGGATAACTCTGCTCCATTTACTACTGCATTTTGATTAGAACCACTTATGATATTAAAAGAATTAATATTTTCGTCTAATGTTATTGATACGGGTTGTATTATTCCATTACATTGATCCAAATCTACAGGAGGATTAATGATTGTAGGTTCTATTACTTCTACAGATAGAGGTAAAGTTCTATCTTCACATCCTCCTGAAATAAGTACTTCAAAATTATATGTTCCTGCAACTGTAGCAGAAAATGTTGGACTAGCGATAGCATTATTTGACAATGTTCCTGTTGAAGGATTTCCTGGCAATTCTGTCCAAGAGAAACTAACCCCTCCTGTAGCATTTAAAGTAGTAGAATTTCCTGAACAAATTTCTGTATCTAAAGTAGAAACTGAGGGGATGTTAGGATCTACAGTTATTATAACCTCATCAGTCATAGTACAACCATTTGAATCTGATAATGTTACCGTATATGTTGTAGTTGATAAAGGTGTTGCTGTTGGATTCGCTAATGAAGGATCATTTAAAGGTCCACCTATCCAATTATAAGTATATCCTCCTGATCCTCCTGATCCTACTCCATTTAACTGAGCAGAAGAACCAAGGCAAATGGTTTGATCTTCACCAGCATCAATATTTGGGTTATTAATCACCATAATCATAACCTCATCTGTAGAAGAGCAATTGTTATCATCAGTAACTGTTACAGTATAAGTTGTAGATGATATTGGACTAGCCATTGGGTTTGAAATATTAGGATTATCCAAATTATCTCCAGCCCATTGATAAGTAATAGTTCCTACACCACCTGTTGCTGTTCCAGTTAATTGAGTTGTTGTACCTGAACAAATAATTGCATCTGAACCTGCCATAGCTTCAGGGGTATCATTTACTGTTACTGTTATATTTTCTGATACAGAACATCCATCATCAGAAAATGCTGTAACTGTAAAAGTTTCATTCGCTGTTGGAGATACTGTAACTGTTGCTGTAGTACCTATAATATTTGTTCCATCATGCCATTCATAAGAAGTTGCTGTAGCACTTGTTGCTATTAAATCAATAGATGTACCGCTACAAATTATAGTAGAGGTAAAATTAACAGATAAATCCACTGGAGTAGCTTTAGTGATGTGAACTGTATCTATAGACGAATATCCACATCCGTCTCTTGTTGTTTCTAGAACATAACTAAATACCGTACCTGCAGCAGCAGCAGGGTCTAGAGTTACTGTAGGATTTACAATATTCGTTGCACTTAAATCAGAAATATCTGCTGGGCTAATTGCCGTCCATGAATATGTAGCAGATGTTATAGGAACACAAGTAGCATCTCCTAAAGTCATATTTGTTTCACAATACATTCTATCTGTACCTGCATTTAAAAGGACAGGATCTACGCTCATTGCAGTAGGCTGATTACAAATTCCTAAACCTGTTGTATCTAGTGTCATAATAATATCACATAACTGATCATTTGTAACAACAAATGATTCTGAAAGAGATACCGTTCCTGTACTTCCTGAAGGAATTATTGATTGTCCTAATAAAATATCTGTACCAGGTTCTCCAATATTATTTTGATTGATATCATAATAGAAAGCGACTGTACCATTTTGTAATATTCCTGGTAATCCTCCTACAACTGCATTAACAATTACTGATTCTGAAGCATCATCTATACAAGTTGAGTTTGCACTTTCTATAACAAGGTTTACTTGATCTGATAATATAACTTGTAATATTTTTTCTCCTCCATCTGTTGTTGAAGCAAATATTTCGCAATTTGTTCCAATAGCAGGGCAAGGTATAATTGTTCTATCTAAAGTTGATACCGCAAAATTTAATGTATCTGTTTCACACTGTCCAAGAGCTCCTCCTAATACATCAAAAGAAAGATTAATTTCGTCATTTTCAGGTACACCAAGAGGCATTGACCAATATAATATATTAAATCCATCTTCTACTATTATAGAAGGTTCTCCAGGAGTCCATCCTACTGGTTGAGTTCCTATTACTGAATTAGGGTCATAAGTAATTCCTGGGGGTAGTACTACTCTTATTACATCATTATCATCTGTAGGTTGATTTGTTATATTGGTTACTAGTATATCTAGAGAGCCTCCTCCAGTAATATTTATATTTGAGCTTGTTCCAAATTCTACTTCAAAAAATTGAGTTGAAGGAGGAACACCATCAATAAAGATAGGTAACGTTTCTCCAAATTCTATATTTGTAGAATCTCCACAACCAGAAATACCTTGATAACTATAAGGAATAAGGCTTCCTGAAACAAAATTACAGGTTGGTAATACTTCAAATTTAATTACATATTCATTTGAATCTGTTGGTTCAACAGGATCGAAACCTTGTAATCCATTATCATGTAAATAAGTTGAAATATTTGAAAAATCATCAAAGGCATAAGTTTCTCCTCTTAATGTAATTCCTTTTAAATCAGGGTCTGGAATTGCTACAAAAGGAGAAGATGGAGTATAAGCTAATTCAAAAGAACCTGGAACAAATTCAAGACCTATTAAAGGTAAGAAAAATTCATTTTCAATATTATAGGCACTTCCTAAATCTGTATTTCTTATAATAATTTCATATTGAATAGGATCACATAAAGGAACAACATCTGTAGGTTGAGTAATTACTTCTGCATCCAAAGATGCTTCTAAAGTTTTTAAAGATAAATTTAAAGTATCTTCATCGCAAGGTGGATATAATAAAGGTGTCCAATCTATTTCTTCATAAGGAGCACAATTCCATCCTGTTCTTAATTTTATTGGGAATGTACCACATTGAGTAGCTTTTGCTGTAATTCGATATGTGTTGCAAATATCAGCAGGGGCATTTCCGCTAAAATTTCTTAATAATGGATCTACATAAGCAAATACACTATTATCTATATTATAAGATTGAAAAGGTACATCTACTGTTGTTCCTGTACTCAAATCTTCAATAGAAGTTACTTCAATGGCGTTATTAGGTATTTCAACTGCTAACCAATTTAAACCAGCATCAGATGTTGTTGAAGTATTACAATGCTGAACCAACCATGTTACTTCATCAGTAAATAAATCTGGATTAGGATTAGAAATTGCTTGTAATGAAAAAGTTGGTGGTTCTGTATAAGTAATATCACTATTATAAGATTCTTCTTTATAATTTGAACAAGAGCCATCTCCTATTATTTCTGCATAAATTCTATCTCTATAATATACAGTAGGATCTAAATTAAAAACATTATCTCCATTAGAACTAGCTGTTTCAGAACCACAGTTTGCTACCAATGAAATTCTAAATACAAATAGAGATACAAAAGAAGTATTATATGATGGAATAAAATTTAATGTATCAAAATGAGCGACATATTCTCCTGAAGGAAATTCACTTAGATTAGCAATAGGATAAAAATTTTCTCCATAAGTTGGATGATTAGATATTTTTACTTCTACTGCTAAATTATCAAAGGCATCAATTATAGCTGGATCAAATGTAAACTTTATAGAATCTACAAATGCAGCAGCTCTAAATTCATTTAAAAAATATTCATTGAAATCATTATTATAGGCATATAATGTGAAATCCAAATTTCTTTCTTGACAACCTCTAGGATAACTAGCAGATGGTGCAGGAGCGAAGAATGACGCTGTTTTAGCAATAGTAAAGATTTCTCCATAATTATCACAAGAAAGAGGATTTCCTCCAAAATTGTGATACATTTCTCCTCTAAAATTAGGAACTAATTTAAATAGTTCATTATAAGAATTGGCATCTGGATTTAAGGAAAACATTCCTTTAAAGATAATAGTATCTAAAGGAGATAATGTAAGACCTAAAGAAGCTAAACAAGCATCTAATTCAATATCTACAGATTTATTAATTCCTATGGCTGTTGTTGTAGCAGCAGATACTGCTACATTACAAGTAGCTACATTTCCGTTGGTTTGTCTTATTTCAACTTCTCCCCCACCGAATAAAAATATTTCATCTGTACTATTAATTAATTCTGGATTATCATAAGAGATATTTACTCCTACATCATTTGAAATTATATCATCTCCTACTAAACTTAAAATTGTCATTTGAACAGAATCACAAGAAAGGGCAACTTTAGTATTTGCTGTAGAAGCATCTACTTGAGTGGTATAAGTTTCATCTGTAAAACCAAATGTAGTTCTAGAAACATCAAAATCTAATGTTCTAATTCCATTAGGACAAGGAGGCAAAGTTGAAACAGGACAAGGAGGTACTGATGGGTGTAAGACAGGTCCATCTAAATCTCCACAAAACCATAAATGGTTACAATTACAAGAAGGACAACTATGAGTAATTGTTACAGGAAAAGAAGTTGGTCCTGCCTCAGCAGTACAATCAGAGTTCATATATAAATGAAGATCATATGCTCCATTTATAAAATTAGATCCTGAAGCATCAAAAATTAATTCTACTGTGTTTCCTGTAGTTGTAGAAGAAAGTAAAGGCATTGTAAAACTAGAGTTTCTAAAGAAACCCGTTTGAGTCATATCCAAAGTCACTCCTGTTGGTAATTCAACAGTAATAATAAACTGTTCTCCATCATTACATTCTTTTACAAAAGAAGAAACTGTTCTTAATTGATAATAAGAAACCAAGAAAGATTCTGTTGCAATTTGAGCATCAGCAGTAGTTGAACTTTCCGAATCAGAGACTGTATTTGAAGGTCTAATTACGGATCTGTTTTCATATTCTAATCTTTCTCCACAAGAATTTGTATATCTAATTTCTGAATGTAAATTTCCAGTAGTATTATTTTCACATGATTCATCAGTTTCTTGTGCTTCATCACACTGAAAACGATATTCTACAGTAATTTCAATAGATTCATTAATAGGTAAATCATCAAAATAACCATCACCGTCCATATCTGTTAAACCACTACTGCCATCAGGATCTACACCAAAGAATAAAGGATTTCCATCTAACATTACTAGACTATCTAATGTAGGTATGGGTATTCCTGCTATTGTCATTGAAAATATTTCAAATTTTTCGATATCTATTCGAAAATTATTACCTAAACCCATTCCTATTTCAACATCCCTCATTGTTCCATAACCAAAATCTATTTCATTCCCTTCATTTGTAAATGTTACTGTTTGAATACCGTCTTTACAGTATCCTGTATTTTCATTAGGAATTGAACCTGTGTTCATTGCTGTAGGGTTAGGTGCTCCAGAACCAATTGTAACAAAATTATTAACAATTTCTGCTTCACAGGTATTACCATAGCAACCCCATTCAAAAATATGTTGACTAGATCTATCATCATCACAACTCAACACACAGAAATATTCTGTAATTGTAATAGACTCATTAGGATCTAAAAAAATATCACCATCACCATTACCTGTTCCTTGGGTATTACTTTCCATATAAATCCCCTCAATAATTACAGAGTATACTGTATCTAAACCATCAAAAGTTTTAACTAGAGGGTATGAGATTCCATTTACTTCTAGCCCTGTTACTGTAATTCCATTTCCGATTGTTGCATTATAATATAAGGTATCTATAAAACCAGAAAGTCCACTATTCGATAATACAATATCACGACTTAAGCAATCTCCTAAACTTGCTATAGATACATTATCATTCGTTTGAGCTGTTAAATTAGGAACAGCAAATGCATCTTTATAAATTGCTGTAGCATCATATTCTTCTAAAGAAGATAAGTTCATTTCATATTCTAAATGCCAAGTATCAAAAACTGCTGCTTGATTATTAGCATTAATTGTATCCATATAGCTACAATCTGCCTTAATCAAAAAAGTTAATTCAATAGGATCATTAGCTGAGGGATCTAAATCAGGAATAGAAAATCGAGCAGAATCAATTCCAGAGCTTAATAAAGTAACAGCAGGATCTGATTGAGAAGCAACAAACTCTACAAATTGAACTCCTTCAAAAAAGTTTACTGTTGCTACTATGTTTTCTCTAATATTACTTTCTACACCTTCTGTAGAAATTAATACTCTTGCAGTATCAGGATCACCACAAATATTTAAAAACTGTGGTACTCCAGATGCCCCGTCATAAGAAACAAGCAGGTTATCTTGAGCTTTAATATCATCTATTGAAAAAAAGATGAATAATATTCCTAAAAAGAGGGTGTATGGCTTAAATCCCATAATTACAAGTTTTGAAAAATAAGTTTTTGATTTTTGCTTTATTCGCTTAGAGAATAACATGATATTTTTATTTATTAAAAAAAATCATTATTTATTATCTTCAACTTATTTATCATGTTCTTCTTTTTTTTTTTCTACTTCTTC
>JAHDII010000317.1 GCA_020630895.1 Saprospiraceae bacterium | reverse complement strand
GCATCACGTATGATAATAATAATAATAAAAACATCCCGAATTTTATTTATTAAAATTCGGGATGTTTTTATTACATATTCATTATTCTAAAATTATAAATTCATTTTAGCTCCTACTGTTTCAGAAGGAATGATTTCTTCTTCTTTTTGTTCTACTTTGATTGTAGGTTGATTTGCATCCTCAATTGTTCCTGTTTCTCGGATAACAATTGTTTCTATTTTAGTAATATCTGTTGCTACTAATTTTCCATCCTTCCAAGTATTATCACAATGTTCTATTGTAATAGTTCCATCAGAAGAAATACTACAACGTTTCATTTCTCTTTGTCCATAAAATCTAGCTACTTCTTGATAATCTATAACTTTACCTTCATTGGTATAAGTAATAATATTGAAATAATGAGGATTTTGCGAAAAAGCTCTCATCCCTCCAACTATAACTGCTTTATAATCTTTACTGAGTGCTAATTCTGCTTCATAAGTATAATCATCTGGTCCCATTCTACTATAAATAGGTCTTTTATAAGGAATAAAATCCAAATTATCATATTCAATAATATTTTCTGGCTTTGTATCAAAATCTAGGCTTGAATTTTCATCATCATCTTTAGAGGGATAAAAGACATTTTCATCTAAAGAATAGGGAAGGCTTGTTGCATCAAAATTTTTGATGAAAGATTTGAAATCTGGATCTTTAGTAATTTTAGCTGTTGAAGAAAAATCTTTATTGACACTAAATATCGCTAAAAATAAAATAATAATTGGGGATGTGATCGCTACAATTTTCATAATAATTTCATTTGATTGATAAAATTGTTTTCATTTGTTAGAGATGAATTCAAAACGGATTTTGGTGTATTCGTTACATAGGTGAACTTGATTTTACGATTTCTTTAACTTCTCTTTGATGAAGAATTTGATGTCCTATCATACAATTTAAACATCTTTTTTTATCACAATAATTATTTTTTAAATGTAAAAGTGCTTGAGAATTTGCTGCATTTTTAGGCACAATTTGGAGCTGTTTCCACATGGAAATAATATGATTTTTTTCAGGAGGAATTTCAAAAAATAATTGAATAGCTTTGTTTTTTATTCTTTCATTTTGTTGCTCTTTTCCATAATGAAACATAAAAGGAATAATAGTATTAATAGCAAAAAGATAAATTGTTGATAAACCTAATTTTTTAGATTTAGGCATTGATTCTTTGTCAAAAACATAATGATTGAGCCAATAGTCAGAAACTTCTACTTGAAAAAAAGTTGTAATTTCTTTAATATTTTTGCAATCTAATAAATAGCTCCATAAACGATTGGATTGAAAAATTAAAGCAGCGAATTGGGCTATTCTTATTGTTGGAAAATTAGCAGGACGCATTCTCAATATTTTCCATTCAGACAAATGAATCGATTTTAGATTATATTTTTTTTGAAGAAATTGATATTCTTTTTTGAGTTGTTGAGGATATTCTTCTTTAAATTCTTTTTGTAACATTCCTGCTTGTCCAAATAATAAAGCTTCTATAGAAAATAAATTATTTTGATGTTTAGCTAAAATTTTTAGAGGTAATGAACGACTTAATCTTTCAAAAGGAATCGAATTAATTTTACTGCCAAAACTTTTAGCTAAGAGTTGATAAAAAACCTCTTCTCTATGAGATATATTAAAATTCATCGTTTGATCAATCAATGTAACTCTATGCTCTAAACGTTCAATTAATAAACGTTCTAACCATTTATTCCAATAGAAGTTAGGAATATTAGATAACAAATTTTCACAAGGAATCTGTGTTTCATTATGCATTAATCGCAAATAATGATTGGATATTTTTTGAGGAATTCTCCGTTTTAATTCCAAGCACGGAATTTTTTCTTTGGTCTTTCTATATATAGGAATATCTTCTTCATAAACTACATGTAAAATTACATTATTATATGCTTCATCTTTGTCGTGCTGATGCTTTAACCAATCAGATGATTTAATATGCATTTCTACATTTCCTACCCATTCAGTAGCTCCTATTTTTATTCTAGCATTAAAGAAATCTGGCCCAGAATGATGATGATGACTTCCAAAATGAATAATATCAATTGTTTCTCCTGCGGTTGTTTTTAAATCTTTTAAATGAAAATTTTGAAGCCGCCAAACATAATGTAATAAATCTTCTTTCATTTTTTCTTTTATAACATAGAGTATATTTGTATGAATATTCCATAAAAAAAGAATTATTATGTTTGATGATATTTATATTATTCGAGAGTTAGAAAAGAATAAAAGTATTTTCCAATATTTATTTTCAGGTCAAGAAAAAGAAAAATATTTATGGCGACCACAAGCTAATAAATGGAATTTATTAGAAGTTGTATGCCATCTCTATGATGAAGAAATATATGATTTTAGAGCAAGAGTGAATTATGCCTTACTTGAAAAAAAAGAAATTCCTCCTATTGATCCAGAGGCTTGGGTAAAAGAAAAAAAATATGCTTCAAAAGATTATCAAAAAACAATTGAAGCTTTTTTATTAGAAAGAGAAAAATCTATTACATGGTTATATTCTTTAAAAAAAGTAGAATGGAAAAAATGCCTATTACATCCTACAATGGGAGAAATATCTGCTCAATATTTTCTTACCAACTGGTTAGCTCACGATTATCTACATATCAAGCAAATATTAAAAATACAACATCAATATTTAGAATATAAAACAAGAGAAAATTTAAAATATGCAGGAAATTGGTAAAAAAAATAATACCTGCTGTAACTTTTTTTAAAGTTAAGCCGTCTTACAGCAAATGACAAGCGAACAATACAATAAAAGCGTACATCTTTATGCAGATCGATTATTCAGATTTGTGCTAAAGAACATCCGAAGCGAGGCGGATGCTAAAGATATTGTGCAACAGTCATTTGAAAAAGTATGGCGAAAACATGAAGATATTTCTTTTGCTAAAGTACGTTCTTATTTATTTACAGTGGCTCATCATACTTTGATTGATCATATTAGAAAAAATAAACGAATTGATGTAGTAGAGCAAACACCTGAAAAAAAAGAAAGAGGACATTATGACCAATTTGAATTAAAAGACTCATTAAATAGAGCGATTAGTCAATTGAATGATATTCAAAAAAAGGTCATTTTATTACGAGATTATGAAGGGTATTCTTATAAAGAAATTGCGGATATTACTGAACTATCTGAAGCACAAGTGAAAGTTTATATTTTTAGAGGAAGAAAAAAATTACAAAAAATATTAACCCAATTAGAAAAAGTAATTTGATATTAAATATATACTCATGGAAATTAATAAAATAAATTATGAACAATTTGTAATGGATTATCTTGAAGGTAATTTAGATAGAGATTTATTACAAAAAATGGAATTATTTCTAGAAGAAAATCCGAGTATAAAAAAAGAATTATTAGATTTTAATCCGATTTATTTAGAAGCAGATAACACTATTATTTATGATAATAAAAAAGAACTACTTCAACCTTTAAATAATGAAAAAATAATTCCGTTATGGAATTTTAAGAAAATAGCAAGTATTGCTGCTTCTGTTTTAATTATATTTTTATCAATTTTTATTTTTATCAATCAGAATATCGAAGAAAAAGAAATTG
>JAHDII010000021.1 GCA_020630895.1 Saprospiraceae bacterium | reverse complement strand
ATAAATTAAAATATTGTCACAAAATATTATTAGTTTACAAGCTGTAAAACAGATGTTTATATATTTTGTATTGAAAATAGTTTAAAATCTATTTTTAGTAGATATTAAACTATAATAAAAAAGTGATATAACGTTTTTTTGTTATATCACTTTTTTGATAAAATTGTGAAAAAATATTTTTTAATTGATTGACAAAAAATTAATATTTTATTTCATGAAATTCGAACTCTGCACGTTCTGGATGTAGCATAACGGTCTTTTCATTTTCAGCTAAAATATAATATTGCATTCCTGCTTTAAAATCAATATCTAAACCATAAAAACCATCATCAGCACTAAAATCATTGTTTTCTCCATCATCTTTTAAAGGTTTTTTGGTAAAATAACCTTGTTTATCATATCGAAAAGCGACATATACTTTTTCTGCATTTTCAACTTTACAGGTGATAGTAACTTTTCCTCCAGATGTTTTTTTATGTTGAACACTTGAAACTTTAGGAGGTTCTTTTTGAAAGATAGGGTGGTTATTTAAAAATTCAACTCTAGGTTTCATGAGTTCTTCTATTCCTATAATAAGAGATTTTCCAGCTTTGCTTGATTTCGTTAAGTTTTCTTTGAAAGAAGAATAGGAATAAAATTTACTTTCATCTTTTCGTACAGCATTGTCCACAACACTTTGAAGATGAATCGCTCTGTTTCGATACCAATTATTTGAAAAATTTTCTTTAATAATGGTTCTCATGTGAGCAATATATATTTTTCTATATCGAGAAATGGTTAGTAAGCGATGAATTAAAGGACGTTGTGGATTTTTATAATGAATAAAAGGACTCATTTTAATCATTCCTTCATTATCAAGAGGAGTTCCACTACCATCATATCTAAATCCTCCAAAGGAAAGATTGAGATCCCAAATTAAAGGCACCCATCGTCCTGTTTTATCTTTTCCTAAATAATAATTATGTGCTAACCTACCAGAATAACTATCTAAATTGACTAATACATTATTGTAGGCTAACATCCATAAGGCTTGATCTACATCTAAGATTTCTTTGGTTTTACCCAATTCATCTTTTAATCGCTTCGTTAAAGCAATAACAGATTTATAATCTTGAATATCTGATTTCATTTCATAAGTCCCTTCATAACAAAGAGAATCAAAACCCATAAACTCCAAAGTAGCCTTATTAGCATTTTTAGGACAAGAAGCAGGAGGCTTTAAACTATATTCAGGATCACATTTAACTAATACCCCTTTTTCATTATCAAGATGATCTTTCATGAATTTATGATTAATGGATTCTACACTAGTATATAATCCATAATATTCATCATTAATATATACATGCATAAAATTACATTTAGGAGCAGGCATATATTTACGAGCAATTTCATAAGAAAGCACTTCTCTAACAAAAGAGGGATCTCTAAAACCATTGGCTAATTTTAAAGAAGTATATCCTCCTGAAAAGCTTTGATTTTCATTAATAAAATCAGCTTTTACATTAATAGGCATTTTTCTTCCAAATACATTTCTGGCATTATTATAAGAGCTATTTCCCTTAAAACGAACCCCACAAGAACTATAACTAATTCCGTTTAATTTTATATCTGCTTTAATTCGTTTTTTTGTTCCTTCTTGTTTTAAGGAATCAAGAGTTGTATCCCAGTTGGGATCTTCAAAATAAATTTTAAGTTCTTGTATTTTACCAATATCATATAAGTCTTGGCTATGTATAGTCCATGATATTAAAGAAATAACAAAGAGTAAAAGCGATTTCCTCATTCTTTTTTTGTTTTGGTGTATCCTACTCTCAATACGTTTATAATTAAAAAAATATTATTAAGGGAATGTTATTTTCTAGAGATATTTTAATTTTTTAGACTAAAGAGCCATAAAGATACAATATTTATACTAGAGATTATTATGATTTTTGACAGATACTCAATCGTTTTAAAGAGGAAAGAAATCTATTCTTGTTGTTCTAATTTCATTTTTTGTTTTAATAATATACTTTGAACTTTATCTCCATTACTAAAAGATCCTATGGTTATTTTTGATATTCTAGAGGGATAAAAGAAAAAAGGATTTGTGATTTTTCTTTTTAATAAAATTTCTATTTTGCTTCTAGAACTATCTTCTAATCGTGTAATATTAAAACTAGAGATTTCATCTAAATAAAGGATATGCATTCTTTTGAAGATTCCTTTTTTGATGATTAAATGTTGGGGAAGAAGCCAATATTGTTCCCTTTTTTTTAACCAATAGGAAAAATATTGGAGATTTAATAAACCTAAAACATAGATGATTAATTTTTCTGTGCGGTTAGAATGGTAATCAAAAACAATAACCTCAACTATTTTTATGAATACTAAAGCAAGAATAAGAAAAATGAGATGATAACCTATTTGCCATATAAATTCTTTGATTGATTTTGTAGAAAAGGAAGAAGGATTAGATTGCCAAATGATAGGTTCTCTTTCTAATAATTCTTGAGGACTTATACTATCTAAAACATCTTTATTTTTCATACAAAAATAAAATTACAAAGATTATTTGAATTGTAATCCAAATAATCTTTGTAATAAAGTCTAATGCTTCATAAAGTATTTTAATGTTCTACTTTAGCAATATTAAAGGATTTTCTATATCCCTTATCATCTTTAAAAATAATAATATATAATCCAGAGATATACTTTTGTAAAGAAATACTTTTTATGGTGATTCCTTCATTTAAATTTAATATATCATTTTGTAATACTTTCCCATTGACATCTACAATGAAAAATTCTCCAATTCCTTCTGTCTCACTCATAATTTCTAAATTAATAATATCAGAGGTAGGATTAGGATATACTAATATTTTTTCATTGGATAATTGTTCGCAATTAGATTGAATTAATAGTGTCTCACTATATTCATAAGAGTTATCATAATCTACTTGTTTCAATCGATAATAATTATAAGTTCTTCTTACTATATCATGAGTAAATGAATAAGACTGTGTTTCTAAAGTTGTTCCATTTCCTTCTACATAGCCAATAGGTTCAAAATGTTCTCCATCTATACTATATTCAACAATAAAATGACTATTATTTTCTTCGCTAGCAGTTGACCATTTCAAATGAACGCTACATGATTCTGCAATACCTTTAAATTCAATCAATTCTACTGGGAGTGGAAGAATAACAAAACCTGCATCAATATTTATTCTATTTTCACCTAAACCAACATTGAAGATAGGAGACTCTTTAGTATTAGGATCAATATCACTATCTAAAGCGTCATCTATATTAGAATTGCCATTGACCTCTTGAAAAGTAGCCGAGATAAAAGCCATGTCATTTTTATTACTTGAATCATCAAAAGAAATATAATAATCGCCTGGAAGTACATCTAAAAATTCAAAATATCCATTACCCAAAGTTGAAGTTGTATTAACTAAAACTCCTCCACTTGTATAGAGACGAATAGTAACACCTAATAATAATAATTCACCACCTTCTCGTATTCCGTTATTATCCGCATCGTACCATGCATTTCCTGAAATCGTAGATTTGTTAGCAAAACCATAATCAAAACCTAAATTTCTAGAACTTTGAGAACCTGTGAGTAATGAAATAATAGATTCATTTCCAACTTCTATAGCATCAGAATCATCAATATCTGAAGTAGGGCTATTGCTTGTATCTCCACTATAATTATCAAGTGTTAATAAATATGATTTTAATAAAGATTGATCTTCTGCAATTCTAATTTCATAGTTTCTATTAGAAAGTAGAGCTTGTGTAGCATAAAGTGTTTTATCATAACAAATAATTAATTCCGCAGCATGTTCAGGATATTCATTATATACTTCAGCTTCTCTTTCTGCTGTTCCTTCAAGAATAAAAGCCATGTTATTTCCAGATTTCCAACCTACTTGATTGACAATTTCTTGAATAACATTACTCATATCTGATGTTAATTGATTAGGTCCCCTTTCAAGATTTGTTGACCAAGCAGGAACATTCCATATTGCAGAATTAGTAGTTAATGTTCTAGATGATAAATCATAATCTGAAACAGTAAAACCTGTAGCAGAAGTAGCAAGTTCTCCTTTTATTGTTATTGTATTTGGATTTGAACCAGGGGTACTATCATCATCTGCACTAAATTGAATATTAGCACTATTAATACTACTGCCTAGAGGGATATCAATGCCACGAAAACGAAGACCTATGTATTGTTCTGTAGAACCATCCCATGTCATTTCTAGATCAGAACTACTTAAAGACATTCCACCATTAGATTTAGTTTCTTCAGCATCATCATCTCCTAATGTAATTTTTTGATTAATACAAACATTTGAATTATAAGGTAGTAGTTCCATATTTACATTTTTATAACCTCCAAACTCATAATAACCACTTGCATTTGTTTGGGCAGTACCTACCAATTTTCCTCCATCATCCATATCATGTATAGTAACTATTAATCCAGAAACACCTAATTCAGAAGGATCTTGATATCCATCGGCATCGGCATCTATCCAAACAAAATCTCCTATAAAGGGAGGAATAATGATACCTGCATCAATATTGCTTATTGTTTCATTGGCTAAAGGTGTTACAGGAGGTGTTGTTCCATCTAAAGGATTTACATCACTATCTATTGTATCATCTCCTCCTTGATCTTGAAGTGTAATAGTACTTGTAGATTCAATATTAAAGATAACTTGATATGTTTCATTAGGAGTTAAATTTGGAAAAATATATTCTCCATTTCCATCTGTATAAGTTGAAGAAACTAAAATACCTGCATTGTCAACTAATATTACATACACATTACTAACAGGATTTTCTCCAATATCTTGTAATCCATTATTATCTAAGTCTGCCCAGACTAAACCTTCAATCGTAGCAGGAGCAACAGGTGAACTTTTAATCCCTGCATCTATTGTTAAATTTCTTTCACCATTATTTAAAGTAAAAATATCTGAAAATCCTGAATTTGTATCTGCATTAGAATCTGTTTGGGTATCTCCAGTAGCAAAAGCACTTGTGAAAGACCAATCTAATGGATTAACAGGTGTTTCTGTTAAAGGATCAGTACCACTAATAGAAGAGATATCAAAATGAATATAATATGTTCCATTAGGTACTTCATCAAATAAATAAAGACCATCACTTCCTGTGGTTTGAGGATTTCCTATTTGAACATCATCTCCCCCTCCAATAGCACCATCTAAGCCTACGCTATATAGAGTAACAATAGCTCCCTGTACAGAAGGTTCTTCAGCATTGATATCTCCAGAAGTACTTAAATCATACCATACATAATTACCTACAGTATTTGTTTGATAAAATCCAAAATCAAACATAGGATATTCTGTTGGATCATTAGGATTATTAATTCCTGTTGTTGGACCAATAACGGCTGTTATTTCAGGATAACCATCAACATTTATAGAAGCATCTGAATCATCAAGATCTAAACCATCTCCAATTCCATTAGGGTCATTTTGAAGTGTTGTAGCCCATCCTCCTAAAGTACCCAAATGATCTATAGGGTTATCTAATCTAATCAAGTAAGTTGTATTTGTTGCAACACCATAAAATTTGTAAAATCCATCAATATTGGTTAGCGTAGAATCTAATTTAGTACTACCTGTAGCATCCCATAAACTAACAGTTATATTTTCTATTCCAGGTTCTCCAGGTTCTTGAATACCATTTGCATTTAAATCTTTCCAAACAAAATTACCTAAACTAGTATAATTGAATTCATCAATCATTTTTAAACCTACTTTAATAGGTTCAGAATCTAATAATCTTACTCCTGAACCACCATCATCATATATTCCTCCAAAAGCGAAGGAATTCCATGCAATTGCTCCATTATTTAATACATCTCCTCCTCCAGTACAAGTAGGATTTGAACAACCTGGAGGATTTCCATTAACTACAACATTTGCTGTTATTTTTAATATTTCTCCTGGCATAAATGACGAGCTAGGTATAAATTTAAATCCAAAAGAATTAGCACCTGCTGCTGTGCTTCCCCAAGGAGTTGTAGTACATCCAGTAGGTCCAACTGCTGAATTATCTGCAATTAAATCTTCAAAATTAGATACAGCATTAATAAAACGACAAGGATTTGTAGAAGTAGAATATTGTAGCCCTCCTGAAATATCGCCTACTGGAACAAGATCCCAAGTTTGTGTTCCTTCATTCCATCTTTCTAAGATAATATCATTTTCTAATTCAATTCTCCAATCTGAATTACGAAGACCACTCACTCCTAATACGTCTTGATCGTTTATATGAGGTAATATATCTACAACATCTAATTGAGTTACATTTATATTACCCGTATTTTCAATAAACATTTCGTATGTTCCTTCACCTGTTAAGGTAGTATTTCCTATATTAGGATATCTACTAAAATCACTATCTAAGTTTCCTTTTACCCATTTAGAAGAGGATAAATCTGAAATAGTAGGTACAATATATGTTACTACATTTCCTCTACAAATAGCTTCACTAAAATCACCATCTAAATCTATATCATGAATATCTACAATATCAGCCCAATATTCACTTTGTTCTGGACTAGGTTCTCCTTGATTTTTGCAATCATTTAACAGAGCATTTTCAGGTAATACTGCCATGTGCATATTTTTGATTTCTGTATCTACAGGAGTTCCAGTTTTGATAGAAGTGGAATAGTATATCCAAATTTTAGGAGTTTCTCTAGTATTCGCAGGTAAAATACAAGCAGGATCGAAACTCCATCTTAAGAGTGTTCTTCCAGTATTATTCCAATTTTCTTCAATAGTCAAAGTAGGAGTCCAACATTCAGGAATAATATAAGGATTCAAAGAACCATATGTATAATCAGAATTTCTTACATCTATATGCCACCAATTATGTCCTGAAGGAAAAGGATTAAATTCTAAATTGGGGTCTAATAGATCAACCACTTCGATATTTCCAGTTTCTAAACCTCCGACTCTATTGGAAAATTCTAATCCGAAAACTAAATCGTTGGATTCAATTGTTATTGGAGGATTTGCAAATTCATTTAAGATTGGGGGAGTACCAAAATCACTAGGTTGTGTAGGATAACTTATATCTTGTGCTCCAATAATTGCTTTTTCTAAAGCAACTAATGAAGCTTCTTCTGAAAAATTTCGTTGATCACAAGCAGTACCAAAAGAGGGTTCAGATGTAGTAACACAATTAGAAATTAAACCATAGGGTTGTGGTTGAGTCCAATTAGGCAAAGCATCACCAGAGCCTCCTGAAGCAAAATTTACAGTAAGTCCTTCAAAAGGGTTGGTATCTAAAGCAGATAGACGAATAGCATGAGAAATGGTTTCCATACCTGAAAGAGCAGCCCCATCTATTGTCCATTCTACTGCAGTTATATTAAAATAATGTGTATTAGGATAATCAGGATGAGGAACAGAAATACATTCTAATGCTGCGGCAGGTAATTCTGAAGCTAGATCTAATTTTGAACTTCCCCAAAGAGGATCAAAAATAGTAAACCATTCACCACTATTAGCGCATTGAATTCTTAATCTTAAATAATCATAGGTTCCAAGATTAGGATAATCAAAAGTTCTTGTAACCAAAAGAACAACAGTTTGAGAAGGAATATTATCTACTATAGTATAAGTTCCTGTATGAGGAGGTACATCAATATTATAACTATTATGAGCATTAATTGTCCATTCTTTGTTCCCTTGATATTTACTTAATAAAGCAGGAGGGGCGGGAATCGTTTCACAAGCTGGAGGATTTGCTTGCAAATTTACATCTATAGAAGAAGAAGAAGAACTTCCATTGTCTGCGGAGATTGTAGCTGTATTGGTGTAAGGGTTAGCCCCTGTAGTAGCAGCACTACCACATGCAAAACGAACCTTAACAGTAACCATTCCTGTAGAACCTGCATCTAATTGTCCTTGTGTTCTTCCAGGAGTTTGTAAATTCCAAGTAATCGTATTTCCTGAAAGTGCAGCACTACTCACAGAACCTCCCAATGTAGTATAGCTTATTATTTCCATATCAGGAGGTATTGCATCTTGGATTTGAGTATTCATGCAATGTTCTGTTAAAGATGCACAACGATATTTTATAATATAAGTGAATATTTCCTCAGGATTAGGATTTGGGTTGTTCACTTCTTTTCGAATATGTAAGTTTACAGCCATAGGAGCTTCGCTATTTACAATAGTTGTATTTTCTATATCAAAGCAAGACTCATTATTTAAATCTCCGTTATTAGAGATGTTTTCAGAAAAAGTATAAGTAATATTCAGAAAGAAAAACAGAATAAAATAGAAATGGTATTTAAAAAAAAAATGATGTATTGAATTTTGCATTTATTCTTAAAGTTTATGAAAAGTGTGTGTAACAAATAGTCGTAAATAAACTTTATCGAGATAGTACGTATATAATGTAATGTCAAATCCTATGCCAAAGCAATGATAGGTCGATATATATTTAGAAAATAAGGAAGTAAATTATGAATATGGAGTTTTGTAGTAGAGTTAAAATAGTTGTTAGCCTTTAGCACTTTCATAAAGTACTAAAGGCTAACTAAGTTTATATAAACTTGAAGTAAAGGGTCAGATAGAATTGGGTATCAAAATTAAAAAATTCTAATATTCAAATTCTTTTACTGTATTGACAAAACATTTTACACCATCTAAAGGAGTATCAGGATAAACACCATGACCTAAATTTACGATATGATGCCCTTGAAATTTTTCTATCATTTCTAAGGTTTTTTCTTTGATTTCTTTGTGCGATGCATATAATAGGCAAGGATCTAAATTTCCTTGTACTACTTGTTTGTTTCCTAATAACTCTCTAGCAAACTCTGGACGCGTATTCCAATCTAGACCAATAACATTGGCTTCAATTTCCTGTAAATCTTTTAAAACAAACCAAGCTCCTTTTGCAAAAATAGTGATAGGTGCTTCTGAAATGGCAGCACATATTTTTTTGATATAGGGCAATGAAAATTCTTTGTATTGTTCTGGAGATAAAATACCTGCCCAAGAATCAAAAATTTGAACTAAATCTGCTCCAGCATTGATTTTATTTTTTAAATAAACGATAATCGTATCGGCTAATTTATCTAATAATAAATGGGCAGCTTCGGGTTGGGTATAAAGGAATTTTTTGGCTTTAGAAAAAGTTTTACTTCCACTACCTTCAATCATATAAGACAATAAAGTCCAAGGAGCACCAGAAAATCCAATGAGAGGAATTCGTTGATGAAGTTCTTCCTTTGTAATTTTTAATGCTTCATATACATAATGTAAATCTGCAGCAGCTTCTGCCCCAGATCGTAGTTTTTTTACATCATCTATATTTTGTATAGTATTAGGAAACCAAGGACCTTTTTTTTCTACCATTTGATATTCTAATCCCATGACTTCTGGAATGACTAAAATATCAGAAAAAATAATAGCTGCATCCACATCTAATTCATCAACAGGCTGAATGGTGACTTCAGCAGCTAGATGAGGTGTTTCTACTAATTCTTTAAAACCGGACAATTTAGCTCTTAAAGCTCTGTATTGAGGTAAAATTCTACCTGCTTGTCTCATGAGCCAAACGGGAGGTCTTTCAATTTTTTCTCCTTGGGCTGCTCTTAGAAATAAATCATTTTGTATTTTCATGCTGCAATATTAATGAAAAAGATATTCTTAAAATTCACTATAAAGTCAAAATTTATTAAGTTCGTAAAAAACATTGAGAAAATTGGGTAATTTTTTTCGTCCTGTTCCTTTTATTCGCTTCATTATTCCATTAATATTGGGGATAATATTAGGAGAATTTTATCCTATTCCTAAATTATATTATACAGGAATTGTTCTCATTCTACTATTAATATTTTTAGCTTTTAAATCTATACCGAACCATAGAAAATGGATATTTGGCATAATTACCTATTTGTTTTTATTTGTTGTAGGACATACATTGGTTGTTCAACATGATGAAAGAAACCATCAAAACTATTTGAGTACATTTAAACTTCAGCAAAAAGTTCAATGTATAGGTATTGTTCAAGATTTGCCTGTAGCAAAAAATAAAATAGAAGCTCAAATACAGTTAGAATCTATTTTTATAGATAATTCATGGAAAAAAGTATCAGGAAATGTAAAGGCATATTTTGCTAAAGATACTTCTAGTTATCAATTGTTTTATGGAGATAAAATCATTTTTTCTGCTCGTTTTTTTCCTCCTCAAAAAAACTTGAATCCTAAGAGTTTTGACTTTGCCCAATTTTTGCACTTTCAAAATATTCATTATACCGCACATTTAAAAAGTGAAGATTGGAACATTTTAGAGAATCATCAAGGAAATTCAATTTTGTCTTGGAGTTTTTCTCTAAGAAAAAGAGCCATTGAAATTTTGAAAAAAGAAATCCCTTCAGTGAATGAATTTGCTGTGGCATCTGCACTTATTGTAGGATATAAAGATGAAATAACGGAGGATGTTAGTTTGGCCTATAGACATACAGGAGCAATGCATGTCTTAGCTGTTTCAGGTTTACATGTAGGAATTGTATATTGGTTGATCAGTTTGCTTTTTAAATTCATAAAATCAAGAAGAAGAAGTTTTTTAATTTTTAAATTATTCATTTCTCTTGTATTGATATGGGCATTTGCATTGGTAACAGGAGCTTCTCCTTCTGTTTTAAGAGCTAGTGTTATGTTTTCTTTTGTGATTATAGGAGATTCTTTTTCTCAAGAAAAGAATATTTATAATACATTAGCAGTATCTGCTTTTTTTCTATTATTGTTCAATCCTTATTTATTATTTAATATAGGATTTCAATTATCATATTTAGCAGTAATAGGTATTGTCTTTTTTCAAAATTTGATTTATAAAAGTTGGTATGTCAAAAATAGGGTAGGGAAGTTTATTTGGAAATTAACTTCTGTTTCTTTAGCAGCACAAATTATTACTTTACCGATTAGTATATTTTATTTTCATCAGATTCCAACATATTTTTGGTTGTCAGGATTAATTGTTGTTCCTGCTGCCCCAATAATTTTAGTATTAGGATTACTCATATTTTTCTTTTCTCTTTTTTCATCTACTATTGTTTCTGCATTGGCTTTTGTATTAATGAAATTTTTATGGGTTGTAAATGCTGTTATATTTATGATTCAAAAATTACCTATTCATATCATATCTGATATTCATATTACATTTTATGAATTGGTGTTATTATACATCGTTGTGGCAATGATAATGATTTGGATTTATTCTGCAAATAAAAAATATTTATGGACTGCATTATTATTTTTATGTATAACTTGCATTTCTTTTTCTGCTAGAAAAATATCTTATTTATATCAGAAAAAATTAATAGTATATCATACACAAGGAAATTTGATAGATTATATCGAAGGGAAAGAAGTTTATACTTTTAAAAATGAAGAACTATCAGAAAAAAATGAAGATTTTGCTGCTTCAATGTATAGAGCTTTTTATGGTGCAAAAAAAATAAAAGAAAATATACTTTTTAAAAATAATTTTATCACAATTAAAGGTTTGAAAATATATGTATTAAATGAGAATTATTATCAAAGGAGGAGCATTAAAAATATAGACATAGATATAATTATCATACAAAATAATCCTTTTATTAATTTTAAAAATTTGGTAAAAGAATTTAATTGTAAAAAAATAATTGTAGATGGAAGTAATTCTTACGGAAAAATTAAATTTTGGAAAAAAGCAGCTAAAGAATATAATATTGAATTTCATAATACTAAAGAACACGGAGCTTTTATTTATTAAAAAAATAATTATCTTTAACATCAATAAAAATTATCAACATGGATAAAATAATGATACATGCACATAGTGGTTTAAGATGGATTTTATTAATTCTATTGATTGCTACTATTTTTAATGCCTACAAAAAATGGAAATCTAACCAAGAGTTTTCAAATATGGATAATAAATTATCTTTATTTACTCTTATTTTTGCACATATACAATTACTGATAGGAGCTTATCTTTTTTTTACAAGTCCTAAGGTGCAAACGATGTTAGCAGATTTTGATATGTCAAGTACTTTAGGAAGATTTTTCACAGTAGAGCATACCTTGGGAATGGTCATTGCCATTATTTTAATTACTGTGGGTAGAGTTCAGTCGAAAAAAATAGTAGAGGATGCATTAAAACACAAAAAAATATTTGTGATGTATCTCATTGCTTTAATTTTAATATTAGTATCTATTCCTTGGCCATTTAGAAATTTAGGTACAGGTTGGTTTTAATATTTGAATGATTATAAAAGTATATTTAAGAAAATATTTGCTTTGTAATTAATTGTCGTGTGTAAAAAGTTTATTGAAAGAATATTATTCTTTTTTTTATGTCCTTTTCCTAGATGAAAAGGACCAAAAATCACGACGGTATTCAATTTTTAACGTGAAAAAAGTTTGAAAATTCTAAATGAAATAAAACTCGCTTTTTACTTATATTTTTCATGTTTTACTTGGAAAAGTATTTTAGAATATTTCATTTTTTATCTTTTTCCTTGCTCAAACAATATTTCATTTTTAACGAATTTTCTGCTCGTTTTTCACTAAAGAGAATAATGTCGATCTTATTATTTAACTTTCAATTAATTTTATTACTAAATACCTAATAATATATTTAGTCTTAAATTATTTTTTAAGGTAAGTATTATTTGTGTAAAAGTCAATCATAAAAAAAGGAATTAACTTCAATTGAAGCTAATTCCTTTTTTTTATACTCGAAAAACTTACTTTTTATTTTTCATCATTTTTGATATCAATACCATATTTTTCAGAAAATTTTCTCGACAATGCTTTTTGTTTATTATCTAAATCAATTTCTGCTCCTTGAATAAATGCTTTTTCAACTACACAAGTTCTCATATCTAAAACATCTCCTTTTACAATAATTAGAGTAGCATCTTTTCCTTCTTCTAAAGAACCTGTTGTATCATCAATACCCAAAACTTTTGCAGCATTAAGTGTTAAACCTTTAATAGCAGCTTCATAATCTAAACCATAAGAAGCGGCTTGTCCTGCTTGAAATACCAAATTGCGTTGTTCCCAAGCACCATTCATACTAAAAGAATAAGTTACTCCAGCTTCCTCTAAAATTTTAGGTGTTTTAAATGGCTGATCTATATCATCATATTCTCTTACAGGAAGACTTTGTGTATTTCCTAAAACAATAGCAACCTTGTGTTCTTTTAAAAAATCTGTAATTTGCCAACTATCTTTTCCGCCTACAATAACAGGCGTAATATTATATTCTTTTGCCATTAAAACAGCCTCCATAATTGATTTAGCAAAATCTACACGAATATATAATTTTTTACTTCCATCAAAAAGACCTTTCATGGCTTCAAACTTCAAATTTGTAGTTTCTGGATTACTTTTTTGTGCATAAGCTTTTGCTTCTTTTAAATAATCTTTTATAGTTTGAATATGTTTGTCATAATTTTCATTTTTTGTAATAGGACCTGGTGCTGCCCACCAGCCAGAACGATTGAAAGGACTAGGCCAATTGACATGAATGCCATTATCAGCTTTATATTGAGCATCTTCCCAATTCCAACCATCTAATTTCATAACACTAGATTGTCCTGTTATTAATCCTCCTCTTGGAACAATTTGGGCCATCATTACTCCATTAGAACGAATAGTAGGAGTAACTCTTGAATCTGTATTATAAGCGATTAATGCTCGTACACTAGGATTAATTCCACCTACTTCCCAATCATCATTAGTGGCTCTTACCGCATCAATTTCTTTTAATCCTATTTGGGTATTCATCGCAATAAAACCAGGATAAATATGTTTACCTGATGCATCTATAATAGTAGAAAATTTAGTCGCATCAATTTTTGTACGAGTCGCATCACCTATAACAGTCAGTTTGCCATTTTCAAAAGCAATTAAAGAATTTTCGATTTTTTTGCCATTACCTAAATGAGCTGTTCCATTTTGTATCAAAATGGATTTTGTTTGTTTTTTAGCAGGGGTTTGTTGTGCAAGAGAAATATGACTTGCAGCAAAAAATATAATGATTATAGATATGATATATTTCATGATCAATGATTTTTTATTATTAGAAATTCAATTTTAATGTTCACTATGATCGTGATGTTCGTGGTTATGTTGTTCTCCCATTTCATCATCTATATGATCACAATGATAATGTTGTTGAAATTTCATAGAAGGTGCTTGAGTTGTACCTCCTCCTTCTTTTTCTCCAATCATTTTTTGAATAAGGCGATTTCTTTCTTGAGCAATTTCTTGTCTCATTTTAATATCTTCATCTTTATCATAAAATTGAATACCATCTACAAATGTTTTTTCTGCTTGTGCATAAATAGAAAGTGGATTATCTGACCACAGCACAATATCTGCATCTTTTCCTGTTTTGATACTTCCCATTGTTTTATCTAAATGCAATAAAATAGCAGGATTTAAAGTAACCATTTTCCAAGCATCTTCTTCGGTCATTCCTCCATACATCACTCCTTTAGCTGCTTCTTGATTTAATCGTCTAGACATTTCAGCATCATCAGAATTGAGGGCTGTAATTACTCCTAACTTGTTTAATATCGCAGCATTAAAAGGAATAGCATCTATTACTTCATATTTATAAGCCCACCAATCAGAAAAAGTAGAACCTCCAGCACCATGTTCTTTCATTTTATCTGCTACTTTATACCCTTCTAAAATATGAGTAAAAGTGTTTAATGTAAAACCATGTCGTTCTGCTACTTTCATCAACATATTAATTTCGCTTTGTACATAAGAATGGCAAGTAATAAAACGTTTCTTTTCAATAATTTCAAGAAGCGTTTCCATTTCCAAATCTTTACGATAAGGTTTTCCACTTCTTTTTAATTTTCCATATTCTTTAGCCCTTGTAAAATGATCATCATACACTTCTTCAACTCCCATTCTAGTTTGCGGAAAACGATTTCGATAATTATCTCCCCAATTCGATTGTTTTACATTTTCACCTAAAGCAAATTTTATAAAAGGAGAAGCTTCTTTTAATTTCATTTCTTCAGGAGAAAAGCCCCAACGAAACTTAACAATTCCAGATTGTCCCCCAATCGGATTAGCAGAACCATGAAGTAGTTGAGCAGCTACAACGCCCCCAGCTAAATTTCTATAAATATTAACATCCTCAGAATTAATGACATCTGCAATACTTACTTCAGCAGAAGAATATTGAGTTCCTTCATTTACACCTCTACTAATAGCAATATGTGCATGTTCATCAATAATTCCAGAGGTTACATGTTTGCCTGTTCCATCAATTGTAACATCTGCTCTAGTTTTAATATCTTTTCCTACTTGAGTAATTTTTCCATTAGATAAAAGAACATCTGTATTTTCTAAAATGCCTTCTTTTTCATTGGTCCAAACAGTCGCATTTTTAATCAATGTTGTTTTAGCAGTAGGTTTCTCTGTCCATCCATAAGGAAGAAAAGGATAGGTCACTTCTCCTAGTTTATTTTCTTCTTTCTCCTCCTTTTTCTCCTCTTCTTTTTTCTCTTCTTTTTCAACTAAAGCTCTAGTAGGAGAAATTTTCCAAGATACCCATTCTCCTAAATGATTATAACCTTTTCCACTAGCCACAGCATTTTTAGCTGTACCTGATAAACGAACCAATTTATCTTTATCTTTAAAAGAAAGACTTATAATTTCATTATGATAAGCATATTTTACTTTAATATCTGTTGAATCATTTTCTTTAATTGTAAAAGAAGGTTTATTATCATTTATAATAATTTCTAAACGATAAGATTTTTTGCCTACTCCCAAATTATATACTCCTTCTCCTATAGGAGCTTCTTTAGAAAATTCTTTTAATACAAATCCTTCTCCCTTGATCCAATTTTGATGAATTACTGCTTTTTCTTCAAAAATAGGTTTATCTGTTACAATAAAATTAGCTACTTTTCCTCTATCTAGTGTTCCTACAATATTTTCTACTTTCATCAATTTTGCAGGAATAGTAGTCAAGGCTGCTAAAGCATCTTTTTCTGAAAATCCGTTTTTGATAGCTTTCTTAATATTTTTTAGAAAGTCAGCTTTGCTTTTCAATTTTGCTGTAGTAAGAGCAAAAGAAATACCTGCTGCTTGTAGTCTTGCTAAATTAGTAGGAGCTAATTCCCAATGTTTCATATCAGAAAGACTTACTTGCATCGCATCAAAAGGATCTGTTACATCATACGCTGCTGGAAAATCAACAGGAATAATAAGAGGAGAACCTGTAGATTTAATTTCTTTAAGTCTCATATATTCATCTCCATTCCCTCTAAAAATATATGTTTGTCCAAACTCTTTACCAATTTTAGAAGCTCTTAAAATCTCTAATCGATCTCTTATAGTAAAAATTTGAGGCAATTGATTGAGATCATTCCATGCTTCTAAAGAGATATTATATTCTTCTTTTTTTCCTTCAGTTTTATACCATTGAGCATCATAATAAGTTTGACGAATCAAGGCAATTCCTCCCATTAAAGAGCTAGGATAATTTTGTGTAGAAGTTCCTTTACTAAAGGATAGTTGATGAGATACTTTATCTTTTAATATGATTTCATGTTCTTTACCTGTTCCTAAAGTTACTAAAGTAGAAGATCCTCTAGAAATACCATCTTGTTGATGAGAAAGAACAGTACCAAAACCAATTGTTCTTAATTCTTTTGCTTTTTCGTCATTGGCCTTAAAAACTTCATAAGCATTAAACTCTGGTTTTAGTGCCTCATTCCAAATATATGCTCCTTGTTTATTACTCAACATCTGAGGTTGAAATTGAGGACGTTCTCCTGCTGCTTGAGGAGCAGGCATTCCATAATTGGAATCCATTTCAATAAATGAAGGATAAATATGCTTCCCTGCCATATCATGGATAATAGCATCTTGAGGAACAGAAATTCCATTTCCTACATTTTCAATTTTACCATCTTTAATAATTAAAGTAGCATTTTCAAGAGTTTGGTTGGGACTTTTATGAATAGTGGCATTCACAAAAGCATACAATCCTTCTCGATGATCATATACTCCATTCTTAGGAAATGTTTTTTGTCCCCAAACTGTATAAGAGAAGCAACAAAAAATAATCAGTAATAAAATATTCTGTTTCATATTTTTCATTTTGATATTAATTATTTTCTTAATTCTAGTATAAATTTTTCAATCTGTCTTCTATGTCTTAATATATGGACAATGGCATGTTCCAATAGTTGTTCTATATCATAATCTTGATTCCACGGGACACGTATTTTCTTTGAAACATCTGTTTCTTCTATATCAATATTAGGATAATCATTGAATAATTGTTCATTATATTCAAACATTTTTATCATTTCTTTGCGATATTCTTCTATGCTATCACAGTTGACATTATATTTCAATTGAATATTTTCTCCTAAAAAATTTCTAATCTCACGAACATAAGTATATCCTGCTCGGATAACATGATTTAATATACTTTGAATAGATACACAATCAGGATCATCTGTTTTTGTATCTACAATACTTTGGAGTTCATCAATACTAATCGTATGGATAACTTCTAAAAGTTCGTAGATCGCTTTTTCATATTCGTCTAATAAAGCTCCTATTGCCCCATTATTTCTGTATCTTTTCATCTCAATATAGAATATTTTTTATGATTCATATATACAGTATGTCACAAAAATTAGAATATATCAACAAATGTAATCATTTGATTTCATAAGATTTATACCTTATCATATCAATGTTGAATTATTAAGAATGTTAAAGTATATATTTTCTTTTTTTTGATGCAACATTGTCATTATAAAATGAATCTTTACTAGTGATAGACTGACATTATTACTTGTACGAAGTGGTATAACAGCCTTAATGGCTGAAATAAAACAAAGGAATAAAGTTTGATGTACAATAGGAATATCAAAAGAGGTAAATAAGCAGATTATTGTTATAGCAAAGACATTTTAAATATTTATTCTTAAAGATGCTTTACTTTTTCAAAAATCTGTTATAAATTGCAATTATTATTTAGACTAAATAAAAATAAGACTTATTGAGTAGAATTATACCTTAAATTAAAAGACATAAAGTTTCCCTATTTTATGTCTCATTATCACAAAAAATTTCATTTTATGGATAATATAAAATGAATTAAAACCTAGAGCTATGGTTATAGATATCAGTAAACAACTTGTAAAATATCGTTCTTCTTTAGAAGCATTTGCAAACAGTCTCACTAGAAATGTTGATGATGCAGATGATTTATTTCAAGAAACGGCATTTAAGATTATTAAGAATGGAGATAAGTATAATGTAGGCACTAATTTTCGTGCATGGAGTTATACTATTATGAGAAATATATTTATTAATAATTATAGAAAAAAGAAACGTAGAAATCTTTTAATAGATAATACTGAAAATGATTTTTATTTAGATACCAATCAAGGTAGTGTTGCCAATACTGGAGAATCTAATATGGCATTTGATGAAATCATGGAGAATATTAATACTTTATCTGATGAGTTTCGAATTCCTTTTTTAATGCGTTATGAAGGTTATAAATATGATGAAATTTCTGAAGAATTGAATTTGCCTTTGGGAACGATTAAGAGTAGAATTCATTTTGCAAGAAAGAAATTAAAAGAAATGCTTGAAGCTAAAAGTTTTAGCTAAAGTATAGACATAAATTATCCCGAATTTTAGTTATTAAAATTCGGGATGTTTTTTATACGTTTCTCCTAAGATTAATTTCATTATTGAATAGTGTTTGTTCTTTTTTTTCTTCTAGTTGAAAATTGTTGATCAATTTCTAAATTTCCTCCAAGGCTTCAGAAATTCCTAACGAAATTTATTCTCCATACTAACAAAAAGAAAATTTTTAAAATTCGGAATGAACTCATATTTTTTTCTGAAAATACTTATCATTTCTTAAGATTGGATATTTGAACTCTAGCAGCTATTTTGATTGGTATCGAATACGAGCAACAACAGGAGAATGATCAGATAAAGGTTGATTCAAATCTCCATTATAAAAATAACGATCATCATCTCCAAACTGAAAATCAATAGAAGTAAATTCAATTTCGCTATTTCCTCTAAAAAATATTTTATCAATACTTTCACAAGTAGCACTTGTTTGTAAAGGTTCACAACCATCTAATTTATCTCCATGAGGAGGAACTATATCATTATTTATAAGATCAATCCAAAGATCAGAAAAACCATTATCTAAAAAAGTACGAATAGTATCTCCTTCTCTAGTATATCGAGAATTAAAATCTCCCATTACAATAATAGGACGATCACTAGAGTGTGTTTGAATATATTCCATAATTTGAAAAAGATTATTTCTTCTAGCAGCTTTATCTGCATCACTCCCACCTGCATTACAATGAATATTATAAAAATCTACCCATAATTCAGGTTCTATTTCAATTTGAGTATAGCTAAAACCTTTAGGAGTTAAACAATCAAAACCTGAACAATCTGTCCAAGCGTTTCGATCTAGATTTCGAATTGGAAAATTAGAAAAAGTATTTAAACCATCTCCCTCAGGAACACAAGGCATAGGTTGCGTAATATAAGAATGAGTATTATTAGAAATTAATAAATCATGGTAACAAAAATCTTCTTGAACATGAACAATATCATATTCATTAATTAATGAACTAATAAAACTGGTGTAAGTTGCAGGACTAGAAGAAGAAATGCCTTCAGGTAAACCAGCTACATTATAAGTAAGAATATATAATTCTCCTTCATAACATTTTTCTTTACAAGAAGAAAGAATAAAAAAACAAAAAAGAGAAATACTAGGAATAAGATATTTATGAATATTCATAATAAAAGATTAATGAACCAGTAAGATAATAAAAAATGAATAAAGGCTATATATCTATATCAATTTTTCTTTTTACTAAAAATGGGCTATAAATTTCAATGGAGTTCATTAACTTTACCCATTCAAAATTAAAATATCATTTATGAATAAAGTAGTTGCTAATGCCCAAGAAGCGATTAAGGGTATTGAAGATAATATGACTTTGATGTTAGGAGGCTTTGGACTTTGTGGCATTCCAGAAAATTGTATTTCAGCTTTAGTCAAAGCAAATATTAAAGGTTTGACTTGTATTTCAAACAATGCAGGTGTTGACGATTTTGGTTTAGGTTTATTACTACAAAAAAAGCAAATCAAAAAAATGATTTCTTCTTATGTAGGTGAAAATGATGAATTTGAACGCCAAATGTTGAGTGGAGAATTAGAAGTAGATTTGATTCCTCAAGGATCATTAGCTGAACGTTGTCGTGCAGGTGGAGCAGGTATTCCAGCATTTTTTACTCCAGCAGGTTTTGGTACAGAAGTAGGACATGAAAAAGAAGTGAGATATTTTAATGGGAAACCTCATATTTTAGAACATGCTCTAACAGCAGATTTTGCTATTGTTAAAGCATGGAAAGGAGATAAATTAGGAAATTTAATTTTTAAAGGAACGGCTAGGAATTTTAATCCTATGATGGCAATGGCAGGAAGAATTACTATTGCTGAAGTAGAAGAATTAGTAGAGCCAGGAGAATTAGATCCTAATTTTATTCATACTCCAGGAGTATTTATACAACGTATTTTTCAAGGAGAAAAATACGAAAAACGTATTGAACAAAGAACAGTACGTCCTAGAAGTTAAAACCCATTTTTAAGCTTAAAAAAAATTATAATGTTAGATAAAAAAGGCATAGCTAAAAGAATAGCACAAGAATTACAAAATGGTTGGTATGTAAATTTAGGAATTGGAATTCCTACTTTAATTGCGAATTATGTACCTGAAGGGATTAGTGTTGAATTTCAATCTGAAAATGGTATTTTAGGAATGGGCCCATTTCCTTTTGATGGAGAAGAAGATGCTGATTTAATCAATGCAGGGAAACAGACCATTACAGCGATGAAAGGGGCTTGCATTTTTGATTCAGCTACAAGTTTTGCAATGATTAGAGGGCAACATATTCAGTTAACTGTTTTAGGAGCAATGGAAGTAGCAGATAATGGAGATATAGCAAATTGGAAAATTCCAGGTAAAATGGTGAAAGGAATGGGAGGAGCAATGGATTTAGTAGCATCTGCTGAAAATATTATTGTAGCAATGATGCACACCAATAAAAGAGGTCAATCTAAATTGTTGCGTCAATGTACTTTGCCTCTTACAGGGGTGGGTTGTGTAAAAAAAATAGTAACTAATTTAGCGGTTTTAGATGTAACTCCTCAAGGGTTTAAATTAATTGAAAGGGCTCCAGGCGTTTCTGTGGAAGAAATTAAAAATGCTACAGAAGGGCGTTTAATTATTGAAGGAGATATTCCTGAAATGAATATATAATTAATAAATATTAAAAGTCATCTTTACATAAGATGACTTTTGTTTTTTATGGATAAAATAAATTATAACGGAAAAATAATTGCTGCTAATAAAAATATTTTTAATGCAGGAAATAGAGCTTTTCAATATGGAGATTCTTTATTTGAAACGATAAGAGTATTTAATTCTAAAATACCTTTTTTACAATATCATTACGAACGATTATTACAAGGAATACAAATTTTAAATTATGAGAGTCATAATTGTTTTGATATTCCTTTTATGGAAAAAGAAATTCGTAAATTAATTCAAGAACATAAAAATTGTAGAGTTCGTTTTTCTATTTTTAGAAATGAAGGAGGGTTATATACTCCTAGTACAAATCAATTTCAATTTGTTATTCAATATTCTTTATTAAAGAATAATCAATTTCAATTTTTGAATCAAGGTTTACACATTGGATTAATAAAAAAACCATTGATTTATTATCATTCTTTATCTTCATTAAAAACAGGAAATAGTTTAATTTATATTGTAGCAGCCTTAGAAAAACAAAAAAATAATTGGGACGATTGTTTAATTAAAAATAATAATAATAAAATTGTAGAAGCATTAAGTTCTAATATTTTTATTATTAAAAATAATCAATTGATTACTCCTAGTTTGCAATCGGGTTGTGTGGGAGGAACTACAAGGAAAATTATAATAGAAAAAATAAATATTCCTATTGTAGAAAAAGATTTTACAAGTAGGATATTTAAAAATTGTGAAGGTATTTTATTAACTAATGCGATACAAGGAGTTCAGTGGGTCAAGAGAATAAATAATATAAATTATAAATATCCTAAATTAGGAGAAAAAATAATAAAAGAACTCAATC
>JAHDII010000316.1 GCA_020630895.1 Saprospiraceae bacterium | reverse complement strand
ATCTTTATTTTTAGCAGCATTAATACAATTTAATAAATAAGCTAATAGTTTTTGTTTTTCTTCAATATCTATTTCTATTGCTTTGAGTTTTTTAAAAATATTTTCTACTCTTTTTAATGCATCTGGATATTCATGATTGACTAATAAATCATAAATGGATATTAAAATATTATACAGTTCATCGTTTTCAAATTTCTTTGAAAACAGATTATCATTTTTAAAATATTGATCGGAATATTCTTCTTTATTAATTCTTTTTCTATTTGCTATCTCACATTGTAATGAAATTTTTGATAAAGTATAAAAATATTCTAGAGAATGATATGCATCTAATAATATTTTGCGAGGTACTATTTTTTGTTCTTTTACAAAACCAGAATAGTAATATTTATTTTGTGAAAGCCAATACTTATAATAATACGCATTAGGATCTAAAGGATTATTTTTTTCAATTTGTTTCACATAGGTATCTGTTTCTGAATTTAAATATTTAGGGATTTTCATCTTTTCATATTTTTTCAAAACTAATTGCTCTCTTATATTTTTTTCTGATTGTATTTCTAATGCTCCTAAGAAATTTTTAAGTGTTAGTGTTAATATAGATATGGTATCTATAAATTTTTTCTCTTTTATAGCATGGTTTTTGTAAAAATGTTCTTGGATTTGCTGTACTCTTTGATTTGAAATAATATACTTAGGATGAAATTTATAAATTTCATCCATCAATTCTATAATCACTTTATTTTTGTTGAATGATGGAATTTTTAAGTAGGATAAAAAACTCTCAATCTCTTGTTTTTTGATATGCTTTAGTAGATACAACAGCTTAGATAATTTCATATTTCATAGGTTTATTTTTCATAAATATATGAAAAATAATAACTTACAAAAAATAAAATATAGTTTTTTTAAAAAACCCAAACTCAAAATTCTTTCTTTTATCTTCGAAAAGACTCATCTTGAGCTTTGTAAGGGCAAAGTTGATTTACTATTTTAGAATTTTTATATAAAATCAATATTCATATTTTTTTTAGCATGTGAAATATACTCCTACAAAAAATATTACAGCTATCACATTTATATGAGTATTGTACCAAACAAATAGAGTTGGTTCTAAAATAAGACAATACAATTAAACTACTCAAGAATATAAGAGTATGAGTATTTCACATGCAACTTAAGCGCTTTAGCACTATTGTCCTTAAGTAATTTCTTACAGGAGTCGCCCGACTCCTGTTTTTTATTTTAAGTTGGGATACAACATTTTGAGTTTTCCTTCTGGAGCAAACCAAGACCAATTTTCTGTCGATTGTTGAAGTCTTTCTGCTATACAATACAATGCTGAAGGATTATGCCCTAATCCGAAATGGCTTCCAATAATTTGTACATTTTGAGTAATAGGACTTTCTTTTCTTTCTATACAATATTGCCAATTTACAATACCATCTTCTTTAGAATAGATTGCTGTTGTAGGAACTGGTGGTGCTTCTAATATATTTTCTAATAATTCTTTATGAACATCAACTCCTTTAGGACCATGAATAAAATCATATATCCAACGAGCATTATTAGGCTCAAAAATTCCTCCAAATGGAGAACCTAAAGTAATGACTTGATTTACTAAATGAGGTATTTCTCTAGCTACTTCTCTAGCAAAAACACCTCCTAAACTCCAACCTACTAAACTGACTTTACAATTATGTTCTGCATTAATTTCTTGAATTCGATCTCTTAGTCTAAACGCATACTCTGGTCTCCCCAAATTGATTCCTAAATTCCAAGTTTTTGTAGCATAACCTAATTTTTTAATATAATTTCTTAAAATTGTGGTAGCCCTATCGCTTGTCATAAATCCTGGAATAACCAAAACCGGATGGCCATTTCCTTTAGGTACTTTTTTTAGCATATTATATGATGCAGCATACAAACCTAAGCCAATTGCCGCCCGACCTCCTTCTGTTAAAAACAATAATTTAGAAGGAGCTTTTTTAGGGTATTGATCAAGTAAATTTTTATTATAATTTGTATTTGCCATCATTGTAATGATTTTGTTTAAAAGTTGGTTTGGTTTAGTTTTTAGGCTGTCAATTCTTCAACTGCTTCTTGTAATTCATTATATGATTCTCTAAGAAATCCTGTAAATATGTCAATATCTTCTAATGCATTAGCATCTGCTGTTACACTTAATGAAATCATTCCTGCATAACTAAAAATAATTATCATTAAACCTAATCCATCCATTGCTGCACCTAATCCATATAATCGTTGTAATTTATATCTATTCATATATAAAGGAATAGGTGGTCCAGGAACATTTGTAATGATTAAATTAAAAAATGGATTATGTAATTGTGATAATCCCATTTTAAGATATAATCGCCCTGCTAATGCAGCCACCTCAGAAGGAACAAATTCCATGATTTGATCTGCTGGTAATGCTTGGCTATATGTTTTTGAAGCTCTTGTATTTTCTCTTATTAATTGTAAGCGTTTTATAGGATCAATTTCATTGGTTGCTAAATCAATTAGCATTGCAGAAATTCTATTTCCCATATCTTCTACTTCATCACTTTTTCTTACCGAAATTGGAGCCAATCCTACTAGGTTTTTAATAGGCAATCGTCCATTTTTAATCATATATTTTCTTAACCCTCCTGCACAAACTGATAGTAAAACATCATTTACTGTCGCTCCTTCAACTATATTTTTAATTTTTTTAATTTCTTTTAAAGGAATATCAATGGCTCCAAATCGTTTTTTTCCTGACATGGGAACATTCATAAATGTTTTAGGAGCTGCCATTGGTTTGGGTGGTGGTTGAATTAAACCTTTAGATAATTCTTTACTTATCTTTTTTTGTTTAGATGCTGTATCTTTTATTAATTCAAAAAACTTTTTAGGCTTTTTAAATCTATTACCAAAACTTTCTGATAATTGTTCTGTTATACTTGGCAATTTTTTAGGCTTCCAAGGTTTTTTGGGTGGTAGTGGCTGAAAAGGCTCTTCTGTCATACTTAAGATAGATGCCATAATTGCTACACCTGACTTTCCATCAATTGCAGCATGATGAACTTGAATCAATATAGCAAAAGCATCATCTGATAATTCATCTAATTGTAAACCTGTAATAAATGTAACTTTCCAAAGAGGTCTTGATTTATCTAAGGGAGGATTATAAAGAGTTGCTGCTAAATTTGCTAATTCTTTTCTTCCTCCTGGTTTTGGCAAAGCTACATGAAAAATATGATGATCTATATTAAAATCAGGATCATCTACCCAAAAAGGATTTCCCAAATCTAAGGGAACTTCAACTAATCGTTGTCGAAAAATATCTGATAAATGTAACCTTTCTTCAAAGAAGGTTTTAAAGCTATTAAAATCAAATGCTTTTCCTGGAGAATCTAAAATATAAAGACCTCCTATGTGCATTGGAGTTTTATTGGACTCCAAAAAAACAAACATTGAATCTTGACCTGAAAGCTGCCTCATAAAATTTTGTTTAGAAAACAAGCCGAAATTAATAATTTTTATCTGTTTTCAATGATTTTTTAAAAATAAAATAGTGATATTATATTATAAAAATACTTTTTTACTGCAAGTATTGTCTTTTATATCTTCGTTAATGGGAGTTTTTCTTTTCCTATCCCGTCA
>JAHDII010000020.1 GCA_020630895.1 Saprospiraceae bacterium | reverse complement strand
TCAAATCTACTGTAACTGTACTATCACAACCTAACCAATTCGCATTATCTAATATCGTAACTCCATTTGGTGTCGTCTCATCATATACATCGGTACCTACTGTATAGGTATCACCATCGCCAGCACAGAAGGTCAAGGTAACTGTACTATCACTTGTTGGATTATACGTCAAATCTACTGTAACTGTACTATCACAACCTAACCAATTGGCTCCTGCTAATATAGTACTTCCATTTGGTGTCACTTCATCATACACATCTGTACCTACTGTATAAGTATCTCCATCACCAGAACAGAACGTTAACGTTACTGTACTATCTGTTGGTTGATTTACATTTATTGTAAACGATTCTTCTATTAAACAAGAATATGGATTTTCAGGATCATATATAAATAAAGTTGTAGGGGTAGCAATAGCAGTAAGAACATCTCCTTCTGCATAGAAAGTTCCTGTTCCTCCAGTAGCCGTATAATATCCTAAAGTAGTACTTGTTAAATCTAAATCAGCATTACCTGTTATTGTAGGAAGTGTAAAATCAGCATTTAAGCAAACTGCGGTATCTGGAAGATCATCAATATCTGGACATTTAATACAAACTTGCAATTCATCTGTAAAAGCAGTTGGATTAGTCATGGGATCTGTATCACAATTTGTTTGATCGAATGGGCTAATGATTCCTGTTACATATAATGATTGACTACAAAATGTATCATCAAAGCTAGATGTTACTTCTAAAGGAAATTCTGTTGTATTTGCATTACAATCGCCCATTGAACCTCCTATTTGGGTTGTCCAAGTTCCTGAATAGTCTGGATCTCTTACAAAAGAGGTATTAATTAGTGGATCTACAGCTATAGTATTAGGAAAAGCACCTGCAGCAGGTATTGTTACTGATGTAGGGCAACCTGCCACCCCAGCAGTATTAATTACTCCAGCTGTACTAGACGCACCATTAGGAGGAGTGTTGGCAGCAGTAGGACTACTACCAAATAATATACCATCAATAAAAGAACCTGTATCATCAAATAAGGCGACATATTCACCTGTATTTGTCATTATTAATAAATTGTTAGGATTAGAATCCGATGTTGCACAACCACATGTGGCTACATCTATATCTACTTCAGTTCCAGAAACAGAATTAAAGCCTATTACTAAGAATCCATCATCGGGAACGATAGTTCCTTGAGGAAGTGTTACTGTCCAATCACCATCTGTTAAAACATAACAACTTACATCTGCACCTGGCACACCTAATACTTCTATCCATTCTCCTGTTTCTGGAACAGTGCTTGTACCATCAGAAACTCCTGGACGAGCCATAATCTCGTTTAACATTAAATCTCCAGAACCTGGAAGACAAGAGAACGTAGGTATTGTTACAGAATCTAATAATGTTCCTTCCCCATTATAAGGGTTAAATCCAGATGTTGTTGAATAATACCAATATATTTTTCCTCCATCAGGAAGATTAGAACCATCATCTACACTTAAAGTAAAGGGATCATCAGGACAAAGATTACAACAAGAAGTATTTCCTAAAGGACCTTCATGAACTCCTAAAGTATGGTAATCTGTTGGTAAAGCTGACCATTCTGCTGTAAGGTTTGTTCCGAAATCACAAGGAGCAGCTCCTGTTGCAGTTACGGTTCCAGAAAGAACTGTATTATCTCTTATCCAAGTTGTATTTACAGTTCCATCTGTTCCATTATCCCATTCCGTTCCTGGATCACAACCAATATTACCTATTACATCTAATATTGTTCCTGAATTTACAAGGGCAACAGCATCATCTCCATTAAAATTAATACTTGAATTTGTAGCATTTGCTAAATCTGTATAAGTTGTTTCAGCAGAGGGATTACAAATAACAAAAACTTCTCCTGGATTTAATGTTCCAGAAAGAGCTATTGAACTTGTTGGCGATGTTGCACCATTATTATAAATATCAACTGTATAATTTGTTAAATCTACAACAGTATCCATTGCGTTGTAGATTTCTAAACATTTATTATTACTTGAGCCTTCTATATATTCAGAGAAATATAAGTCATTTACTCCTCCATCAATACAAACAGCTGCCGTTAAAGCACTTTCTAAAATTTCAGGGCAAGGTTCTTCAACAGGGTGTACATAGGTACAAACTCCTTCAATAAGCCCACAACAAACCGTTTCATCAGGGTCTATAGTAGAACAAATTTGATATGTTCCAGCAGGAGCTGAATAAATAGGCCATCCATCTGCAGTAGATCCTTCTAAGGATAAGAGAGGAGTGGTACAATTTGTTGAAGTAAAAATTTCTCTTGTTAAGATTGAGTTAGCAATACAATCCCCTATTTGAGGCAATGCTACTTGAGTATTAAATGCAAATTGTCCTCCTGGATGAACATAATCATAACAAAACTGATATATTAATCCATTATCTGCAGGAATATTATCTGTAGATAAATCGGTACAGTTTGCACTTAAATTTGCGGGGTCTTCAGTGTCATAAGCTGTAACAGCAGTAGCTTCATCTGCAAAGGTAGTTCCTTCACAAGGAGTACCACTATTACACGGACACGGGCTTGTTTGAGCGTTAATATTTAACAGAAACAAGCAATTAAAAAATATAAGTATTAAAAACCTTTCCATTTAATTGAGATTTGACCTATGTTTAAACCAAGTGTCTAAGCTAGTTATTTCCTAATAAAAATAGGCAATAAACTATGTTAATTTATCATCAAACCGTAAAAAAACTACATTTTGATGTATAAAAGCTAAATTATTAGTTCAAATTAACACATTTAGACTTTAAAAAATTACTATTCATCTATAAAAAAACTTGAAGCTTTTTTATAGATTATAACTGTAATTTGAGAATAATTTTAAGGAGTTTTATCATAAAAACAAAATGTATTCCATTAAATACATTTTATTAAGATAACAGTATATAACAAATATAGTAAAATTGTGCCGAAAACCATAAAATTATTCAATAAGATATTATTAATCCAAAATGAGTAGCTTAATCATAAAGAACTATAAATCTATTCATTGGCTTATATTAATTTTAATTTTTGCATGAATTTCAAATATTGTTTTAATAAAATAAGAGGTAATATTTGTATTTAGATGATAGAAAATCATAGATTTGTTTTATGGATTTAATAAGAAAAACGTTTCCTCATTTAGGAGAAGAACAAGTTGAGCAATTTGCTCAATTAGAGAAGTTATACATTGATTTAAACCAAAAAGTGAATGTTATTTCACGCAAGGATATTCATAACATATATTTGCATCATGTGATGCATTCTATGTTTATTCAATTTATTATCGACTTTAAGCCTGGTAGTGAAGTTTTAGATTTAGGTACAGGAGGAGGTTTTCCTGGTATTCCTTTAGCTATTTTATATCCCGATGTTCGTTTTTTTCTTATTGATGGGACAAAGAAAAAAATTGGGGTAGTAGAAGAAGTGATCCATTCGTTGGGTTTAAAAAATGTTCGTGCGAAACAAGTTCGAGCAGAAGAGTTAAAAAATCATAAATTTGATTTCATTGTAAGTCGAGCTGTTGCTAGTTTAGACAAATTAATTTCTTGGTCTAGACCTTTAATTAAAACGAAACAACAACATGCTATTCCTAATGGATTATTTGCTTGGAAAGGAGGTAATATTTCTAAAGAAATTCAATCACTTCCCTCTAGAGAATATATAGAAAAATATCCACTAACAGATTATTTAGATCATGAATATTATAAGGAAAAATATATATTATATGTTCAAGGATAGTGTTTTTTATAGCTCTTCTCCCAATAATCTTCTATATCTTTTTCTTGCTTCTACAGAATACGTGCTTCCAGAATAATCATATAATATTTTTTCGTATAATTCAATCGCTTTTTCTTTATTATCTAATTGGTTTTCATATAGTTCTGCTAAGTCAAAAACAGCGTTATCTGCTCTAATTCCTTCAGGATATTTATCTATAATTGTTTGTAGCATTAAGGCTGCTTTATCTATTTTTTTAGTTTTAATATAAATTTTAGATTTTAAGTAATAGACATCATCTTCTAGAGAATGTTCAGGGAATAAAGTTCTTACACTATCCAATTTTTCAAATGCTAAATCAAATTTATTTTGAAATATAAATAGTTCTGCTTCTGAGAATTTTTTAAGAGGAACTGCTGTTGTATCTAAAGCTAAATTATCCATAATAAAAATAGACCTATCTAAAGCATCATTAGCAATTAATTTTGATGTTGAAGCTTTAAGTACATTAAATTGGGTTTGAGCCCATTCAAAATCTCCTGCGAAGTAAGATAATAAAGCATTTTTATATCGAGCTTCTTGTCCTAACAAATCATCTTTAAACTCTTTATCTACTTGCGAATATAGCAGTGTAGATTCCCAAATTTCATCTTTCATTAAATAATAATCTGCTAAATCTAGTTTAGCATTTGCTAATAAATGTGGTTCCATTACAGGATATTCAATGACTTCTTGAAGTAAACCAATTGCTTTTTCTAAATCATTGATATAAAAAGCTTCTAAATTAGCTAATTGAATAATAATTGATGCTGTAGTTCTTGATTTTCCAAATTCTTCTAAAAATATTTCATACTCCCCTTCTAATTCTTTTAATTCTTCAAAAGTATAATCAAAACCTTGTACCAATTTTTTTCTTTTACATTTTAAAGATTCTTGTTTTGATTCTATATAAAAAGAGGAACCTTTTCCTTTATTTTCAATAATATATTCATAGCCACTAATTGCAGTATCCCAATCTTTATCATTTGCGGCTGTTTGAGCAATTCGATATACTCTTCCTCCATTTTCCTCATTTCGCATATCTAATGCTTTTACTTGCCTCATTGCTCCTTTATAATCTTTTTTCTGAATAAAAACCCAAGTTAAAAGATCTGCAAAAATTTCTTCATCCGGTTCTTCTTGAATTTTAGTGTATAATTGAGTTTGCAATTCAAAGAAATCGTCTTCAGAAAAGTATCGTTGAAATAAAGTTTTGAGAGAAGATAAACGTGTTGGAGCTTCTTTTAATGAGATTAAATATTGTTTAGCCATTTCTTCTCGTTCTCCTTTTCTCCGGTATAATTCAGCTAAATAATAAGCAAATCCTTTTCCCACACCTAATTTCATTCCTTTTTCAAAAGTTTTTATGGCTAAATCATACTTCGTCATATTTTGAAACTGTGCTGCTAGATTCCGAATTGCATTTTGATCTTTACCAACTTTTTCAATCGCTTTATTATACATTTCATCTGCCTCATTCATTTTGGCTTGACGATCTAATAAATTTCCATAATCTAAGTATAATCTATAGTTTTTAGGATATTTCTTGATTTGCTTCTTTAGGAGAGATTCACTTTCTTCATATTCTTCTAACTCGATTAAACAAGCGAGGTAGCGAGAAAAATAATAATCATTATTTCCTTTTTTCTTGTATAATTCTTTGTACAAAGAAGCCGCTTTTTCAAATTCTCCATTAACATAATATTCTTGTGCAAGTCTACTATCTTGCCCAAAAGAATAAATAGCTGTCAAAAGAATAATTGAAAATATTGTAATTATTTGTTTCATAATTAAAGAAGGGTTTAATTCCCTTTATTCAAACGCTAGATAATTTGTTTTTGTTACTTATAGATATGTTATAATTTTAAGAATTCAACAAAGACTTATAAGTAGTCTATTAGACGTTCTAATTACTAAAAATGTTCATGTATATAAAAAAAGCGAAATCACTGGAGAATGATTTCGCCTTTTAAAATAATATTTAAAAAGTCTATTTCTTTTTAGTTCCTTTTATTTTATGTTCATTCATTTCCATACGAATATCCATCATATAAGTCCGGTATTGCTCTTCTTTTAAAATAAACCGTAAAGATTCTATGGTATGTTGTCTTTGAGAATCCATTTTTCTTTGATATAAATCAGGATTTGAGCTTTTCATTTTAGCAATAATGCCATAATTTTCAGCTTTTTTATTGGCTAATTGAGTCAATTTAGCTATTTGTTTAGTGCTTAATTTATATTTATCAAATGATTGCACCATTTCTTTAACAAACTGCTCTTTGCTTAAATTTCCATCAATATAATTTGTAATTGTAGTTTGTTTTTGAGCAAAAAGGCAAACTACAAACATTGATATTATTATTGTTAATAAACTCTTTTTCATATTTATGATATTCAATTTTAGAAGTATTGATTCTTAATATTTAGTGATAAAAATATAATTTTCATTTGAATTATTTTCTAATAAGCTCATATTTTTTAAAAAAAGTATCTTTTAAAGATGTTATTTCTCAAAAATTTAAAATAAAGTGGCATTAAAAATGTTCCTTTTAGAAGTATTAAACATTATAACTCTAAAGTTAATCCTACTCTTATGAAATTATCCTTTGTGGTCTTTGTTATCCTACAATTTTTATCTATTCCTTTATTCTCTCAAGATGAAACTTCAGAAAATTTAAGAACAGATGCCCTCAAAATTTTTATTGATTGTACTTGGGATTGCGATATGGATTATATTAAAAGCCAAATTACAATTGTAAATTATGTTAGAGATGTTAAAGATGCAGATACTTATATTCGAGTAGCCACTCAAAGGACAGGAAGTGGAGGTACAGAGTATACTCTTGAATTTGAAGGACAAAAAGAATTTGAAGGGCAAAAAAATACAGTTGTTTTCAATACAGATCCTACAAATACTTCAGATGAACAAAGAAAATTAATGGTTAAATACTTGAATGCGGGTTTGATGCCTTTTGTTTCTAAAACGCCTCTTTTTGATAAGATTCAAATTACTTATGAATCGGCTGAAGAAGATACAGAAGAGGAAGAAGAAGTGAAGGACAAATGGAACAATTGGATATATTCATTAAGTTTAAATGCTTGGATGAATGGTCAATCAAGCTATAATAGTTTAAATTTATATGGTAATATTTCTGCTAGAAAAGTTACTGAAAAATGGAAGATTAGTCTAAGAATGAGTGGGGATTTAAGTAGAGATAAATTTTTATTAGGTGTAGATGAGCAAGGAAATGACGATTATTATGTTAGCAATTTAACTGGATATGGATTTTATTCTTATGTGATTAGAGGGATTAATGATCATTGGTCTGTAGGAGCTTCTAATGATATTACATCTTCTACTTATAGTAATTTAAATCTTTCTAATGATTTTTCTTTAGGAATTGAATATAATTTATTCAAATATGAAGAAGCCACAAAAAGACAATTACGATTTATGTATATGCCTGGTCATAGATATAATATTTATGCAGATACCACCATTTTTAATAAGACAGAAGAACATTTAGGTTTTCACAGATTAGGTGTAGCTTTTGAAACTCAAGCAAAATGGGGCTCTATAGATATGTCTGTTTCTAGTTCTCAATATTTTCATGATTTATCCTTGTATAATGTAAGAGTTTATTCAGGAATTAATTTTAGAGTTGCTAGAGGATTACAAGTTCGTCTTTCTGGTAATATGGGATGGATTAGGGATCAAATTACTCTTCAAAAGGCAGGAGCAACGGATGAAGAAATTTTTCTTCAACAAAAAGAGTTACAGACCAATTATTCATATTGGGCTAATTTCGGAATCAGTTATTCTTTTGGTTCTATTTATAATAATATTGTATTCCCTCGTTTTGGTGGAGGTTTTTAATTGAACATTATTGAGATAAGTTTTGAATACATTGTTCTCTTATTCTCCAAATGTCATTAAAAGAAAAATTTATATTATGATTTTGAAGCCATTCTTTAATATAATTTTGATGATAATGGGTTTTAAATTTTATTGCCTCTTGAGGAGAAACTTCAATTTCTTTTAAAATATCTTTTTCTATTTTTTTAAAATCAGAATCAATATTTGTACAATCAACAACTGTATTATTTATTTTCAAGTAACAATGTGCTTCAGGAATATAATCTAAATTATTTTTTGATAATTCATTTCCTATTTTAGGAGTATTATTTTTCGTCATTTTATATATTCCTATAATTAATTTCACATTAGGAATGTGATTTAATTCTGCTACTCTTTTTAATAAAATATGTTTAGAACTACAAGTTCCGTTATTCTCTTGAATCACTAAATTTACATCTTCTTTATTTGAAATCCTCCCATAAGGAATGCTTTTCACATATTCCTGTAAATCAATCCAATAAAAAACATTTATAGTATGAATTAATTTTGTTATTTCATCATTAGAATTTAATTCATAGTTCATTATTTTATTTATTTTTTATATTCTTGTTCATAATTTATTTTAGCATATAAATACTGACTTTGATATGCACCTTTATAATACGTTACATGATTCAACAATCCTTCTTTTGTGAAATTATTTTTAAGAGCTACTTTTTCAGAAGCTATATTCCCAGGAGTAATAAACGCTTCAATTCTATGAATTTTTAATTCATTAAAGCCATAATGAATTACTTTTTTTACCGCTTCAGACATATAACCTTTCCCCCAATATTTTCTATTCAAATCATAACCAATATCTGCTCTACCATAGGCTCTATATTTATTAAAACCACAAGTACCTATTAACTTATTTTCTAAAAAAACACCCCAGCGAATACCTTCGCCTTTTTCTAATCTTTTATAAAATAAGTCAATTAATTCTTTGACTTCTTCTGGTTTTGAATATGCAAACATATCATAATATTTCATCGTTTCTGCATCTCCAAAAATTTCAAATAAATCATTTATTTGATCTTCATTATAATCTTTTAGAGTAAGCCTTTTTGTCTTTAAAATGGGAAGAGTTGGTTTCATTTCTAAATCTATTTATTTCAAAAATTTTACACTTAATAAAGTGTTTATTTTGATTTTAAGTTCATTCTTCAAACATAAATATTCTATACCCTTAGAACTTATTTATATTCAATACTTTATCAAATACTTAACATTTTTTATCCTTCTATTAAGAGGATAAGATTAAAATAAAGATTAACTTTAAGTTTTAAAAATACTTTTGTAATGATAAGAATATTATTTCTGATTTCTATCCTATTCATTTCTTTTGCTACCTCTGCCCAAGATTATAAAACAAAAGAAAATGCCAATAAAAAAGCAATAAAATACTTTTTGAAAGGTCGAGAATTAAGTCGTGCTAATAAAATTGAAGATGCTTTAAAAGAGTTTGAAAAAGCTTTAAAAGAAGAGCCTACTTTTATAGATGCTCAATTAGAATGGGCTGGCTTGAAATACTATTTAAAAGATGAAAAAGCTACTGAACAAGCTTTAGAAAAAGTTGTGGCATTAGATCCTTATTACAATGCAAAAATATTATATACTTTAGGATTAATAGAACAACGAAACGGTAAATGTGACGAAGCAAAAGTTCACCTCAACCAATATTTAAAAGCTCCTAAAACGCAAGAAGTTATTGAAAAAAAAGTAAAAAAATTAATTGCTGATTGTGATTTTCAACTAGATGCAGAAAAGAATACCATTCCATTCAATCCTATTCGAATGGGAGAACAAATTAATACGATTAATCGAGAATATTTCCCTTCCATTTCTGCTGATGGAGAAACTTTCTTTTTTACAAGAGTAGAAAAAGGGCAAGAAGATATTTTTTATGCGAATAAAAAAGGAGAAGAATGGACAGAAGCTCGTCCTATTCCTGGCGTAAATACCCAAGAAAATGAAGCTAACCAATCTATTTCAGCGGATGGAAAAACAATTGTTTTTACGGCTTGTAATCGAAGAAATACAGGTTATGGTAGTTGTGATTTGTATATTTCTGAATTTAAAAATGGTGAATGGCAACCTGCTAGAAATATGGGAAGAGCTATTAATTCTGGAGCATGGGAATCTCAACCTTCTATTTCTGCTGATGGTAGAACTCTTTATTTTACTTCAAAAAGAAAAGATAATTTAGGAAAAGCCGATATTTATATTAGCCATAGAAATGATAAAGGTGCTTGGTCGGTTGCTCAACCCATTAAAGGAGATATTAATACTCCTTTTGAAGATCAAACTCCTTTTATTCATCCAGATGGACAAACGCTTTATTTTAAGTCAAAAGGGCATCCTGGTTTTGGAGGTTTTGATATTTTTTACTCTAAACTGCAAGAAGATGGCACTTGGGGAACTCCTAAAAATTTAGGTGCTCCTATCAATTCTAAATATGATGAAGGAAGCCTTGTTGTGAGCTTAGATGGGAAAACAGCTTATTTTGATTCTGATAGATCTATAACCAAAGAAGGTGCAGGGAAAATTAATCCTACTTTACATGATATTTATTATTTTGAATTGGATGAATCTATTCGTCCTTTGCCTGTAACCTATGTCAAAGCAAGAGTTATTGATGCGGAAACAAAACAAGCTCTAACTGCTAAAGTAGATTTCACTAATCTTTCTACTCAAAAAACTCATGCTCAATCTATTACTGATGAAAATGGAGAATTTTTAGTCTGTTTACCTGTAGGTAAAAACTATGGACTAAATGTATCTAAAAAAGATTATTTATTTCATTCTGAAAATTTTGCTTTAGAAGAAGGTGATGCTAATAGTGAGCCTTATGTCTTAATCATTGAATTGAATCAAATACCTCCAGCAATTGCTGCTACGCCAACAACTGTAAAACCTAATACAACAACAGCTCCTATTGAATCGAAACCTATTATTCTTAAAAATATTTTCTTTGAATCAGGTTCTGCTCAACTCAAAGAAACTTCTGATGGAGAACTCATGAAGCTATATCAATTATTAAAAGATACTCCTAAGATGAAAATCCAAATTAATGGTCATACTGATAATGTAGGTTCTGAAAATGATAATTTAACTTTATCTACCAATAGAGCTAAAGCAGTATATGATTATTTAATCCAAAAAGGAATATCTCCTTCTCGCTTGAAATATAAAGGATATGGAGAAACACAACCTATTACAACCAATGATACTAAAGAAGGAAAACAATTGAATAGAAGAACAGAATTCAAAGTTCTTGATTTTTAATCTCTAAAATGCTACAACCAATTATAAATTATTGTAATTTGTGTTTTAAAACATAAAGAAGGAACTGTGAGACAACCAATAATGAAAAACTAAACACATTTTCCTTCAATGGAATTTAGAAGGTTATTTGATATTCCAGTGTATCAATCTATACACCTCTCTCAGAAAGTATCTATTTCTGAAGGTTATGGTATTGCCCAAAAAACTTATTCCTCGCAAGATATTGTTGAAGAAATCATGTCTGTTAGTGCCGGAGCATTAACAATAGGACTAGGACGAGGAGACAAAGTAGGAATCATTTCTAATCATAGTAGTATTCAATGGACTTTTTTGGATTTAGGTTTACAACAAGTAGGCATTATTCCTGTTCCAATTTCTCCTTTATGGGATCAAGAAACTCTTCAATACATTATTAAAGATTCTGGAATCAAAATAGCCTTTGTTCAAGATAGAGAACAATACGAACAAGTCAAGGAAATTAATGATCAATTTAAGTACCTTTCTAATATTTATACGTTTGAAAAACTACCTGATATTTTAGGATGGGAAGATTTTGTTGCTGTTCCTACTCCTCCTCATTTAGAACAATATGAAGCTTCTCGTGCAGTCACCCATGAAGATGATATTGCAACGATTATTTATACTGATGGAACAACAACAAAACCTAAAGGAGTCATATTATCACATAAAAATATGATTCATAATATTAAAGGATTATTACAAATCATACCTATTAAATCATCACATCATGTTGTTTCTATTCTCCCTCAACATCATTTTTTTGAAAGATTAATGATTTATGCTTATTTAGCTGTGGGAGCAAAATTATATTTCATAAAACCTACAGATTCGTTATTGGATGATATTAAAAATATTCGTCCTCATTATTTTAATTGTACTCCTGAATTATTAAAAACTTTTTATAGCCAAATTGTAGAGAATAGTTTAAAACAAGCTAAAAAGAATCTAACTTGGTTTTTATGGGCGATTCAACAAGGAAGAAAATATAAAGATTATGATCGTTTATCTATTCTTTATTTTATAAAACTCAAAATAGCTGATTTTTTAGTTTTTAAACATTGGCGACAATTATTTGGAGGGAGAATAGAAGCTATTTTTGTAGGAAATAATCCTATTGCTCCTTCTTTTGCTAGGCTTTTTTCCGCAGCAGGAATAGATATTAGAGAAGGATATGGACTTGCTGAAACCGCAGGAATTATTGCTTTTAATCCTCTAGAACCTACCCTAGTAAATTTTGGAACAGTGGGTCAAACATTAGAAGGTATTGAAGTAAAAATTAAGTCGCCTAAAGATGAATACGGCAATGGAGAAATTTTAGTTCAAGGAAATAATATTATGAAAGGATATTGGAATAATGAAGAAATGACTTCTAAAGTTATCCAAGATAATTGGTTTTATACAGGTGATATAGGACGATGGACACATCAAAATAAATTTTTACAAATTGCAGGAAGAAAAAAGGATATTATTACCCTTGCTAATCATCAAACAATAAACCCTTTATTTATAGAAACACAATTATATAATTCTCCTTTTATTTATCAATGTATGGTTATTGGAGAAGGGCAAGAATATCTCTCTATTCTCATTATTCCTTCTTATATTAATTTAAAAATTTGGTCCACAAGAAAAAAACTATCTTTCAATACCCAACAAGAATTAATTTCTCATCCAAAAGTTATTCATCTTTTCAAAAAAGAGATTAATCATATCAATCAACAATTTAATTCTAATGAAAAGATTAAAAAATTTCAATTACTCAAAAAAGAATGGACTTACACTACAGGAGAATTAACTCCCAATATGAAATTAAATAGATCTTTTGTTCTTGAAAAGTATGCCTTAGAAATAGAAAGTATGTACTCAAAATAAAAATTATAATATTATTCTTTTTAATTTTATGAATCCCAAGTAATTTTCTTTAATATTACTTTTCAATTTTTCAATTAAAACATATCGAAGCTAAAAAATGGAATTATCATTCACGAGATTATTTGAAATTGCACATTTTCAAAATGAGCATTTCCCTCAAGAAAAATCAATTGGTCACAGAGTAGGAGATGATTGGGTATTTTATTCAAGTAAAGAAGTTATTGACTTAGCTAACAATGTTAGTTTAGGATTATTAAAATTAGGATTAAAAGCAGGAGATAAAATTTCTCTTCTATCTTATGATAATCGCCCTGAATGGAAAATAGTAGAAATAGGAGCTCATCAAATAGGTGTAGTTACCGTTCCTGTTTATCCTACAATTGCTCCTAGCGATTATGAATATATTTTTAATGATGCTGGTGTCCAATATGCTTTTGTAGGCCCTGGTGATTTAGCTGATAAAGTAAAAGCTACCGCACCAAAAGTTCCTACTTTCAAAAAGATTTTTTGTTTTGAAAAACAAGATGGTATTACTTATTGGGAAGATATTTTTGAAGGAGGCTCTCTTGAAGAAGTAGAAAAAATTTCTGCCTCAATCAAGGAAGACGATCTAGCAGTATTAATTTATACTTCTGGTACTACAGGTTTACCTAAAGGAGTTATGCTTTCTCATAAAAATATTGTGTCTAACATTAAAGATGCTTATCCTCTTATTCCTGCTAATGCAGGAGATAAGGCATTAAGTTTTCTTCCTCTTTGTCATATTTTTGAATGTACTGTATCCAGTGCTTATATAGCTCGAGGAATCAATATTGGTTTTACTGGAGTAAGAAACTTAGGAGGAGATGAAGGAGATATTAAATCTTTTAAACCTCATTTTTTTACAACTGTTCCTCGTCTATTAGAAAAAGTATATGAAAAAATTTATAATAAAGGTTTAGATTTAACTGGTTTCAAAAGAAAATTATTTTTCTGGGCTTTAGATCTTACAAGTGATTATGAATTTGGTAAAAAATATTCAGGATTAGCTGCTCTAAAAAGAAGAATTGCAGATAAACTCATCTTTAGCAAATGGAGAGAAGCTTTGGGAGGAAATATGAAAGGAATTTTGACAGGTGCTGCTGCTTGTCCTGTAAAAATGGCTAAAGTATTTTCTGCTGCAGGCATTCCTGTAAGGGAAGCTTATGGTTTAACAGAAACTTCTCCTGGATTAACAGCTAACCGATTTAATGAAACAGATGCTATGTTAGGTACAGTTGGACTTGCCTTCGACAGCGTTACGCTTAAAATAGATCCTTCTGATGGTGATTATAAAGAAGGAGAAGGAGAAATTTTAGCTAAAGGACCTAATATTATGCAAGGTTATTATAACCAGCCAACCAAAACTGCTGAAGTGATTGATACTGATGGATGGTTTCATACAGGAGATGTAGGTAGAATGATTACAGATGCTCAAGGAAGAGAATTCTTAAAAATTACAGATCGTAAAAAAGAATTATTAAAAACTTCTGGAGGAAAATATGTTGCTCCTGCTCCTATCGAAAATAAATTTAAAGAAGATTTCTTAGTAGAACAATTAATGGTTGTAGGAGAGAAAAAGAAATTTGTTTCTGCTCTTATTGTTCCTGCTGCCGAAGCACTCAAAGATTGGTGTGATAATAATGGTGTAGCTTGTTCTTTAAAACCTGCTCCTTATAATGATACCTTATTTTGTGTTTCTGAAGAAACTTTAAAACATCCAAAAGTCATCGCTAAATTCCAAGAAATTATTAATGGTTTCAATCCTAATTTTAGTCATATTGAACAAATTAAAAAATTCAAACTATTATGTGATCCTTGGGATGTAGCTTCTGGAGAATTAACACCTACCATGAAATTAAAACGTAGAGTTATTCGAGAAAAATATGAAGCTATTATTGATGAAATTTATGATGTATAAAATCATACATAATCATTTAAGCCATCTTAAAACCTCAAATAGATTTTAAGGTGGCTTAAATAAGTAAAAGTTGAATACTCCTTTAATAAATCAGTTACCTTTGCATTGGACAATTGAACAAATATTAGCTTTAGCTCCTGATCCTAATACAGCTAAAAGAGGTCAAGGACTAGCCAATACAAAAAAATGGCTTTCTTTAGAATCTAATGGACGAGCAGTATGGGGTAAATGTAAAAGTAGTGGTTCGGCTCATTATGAAACAGCTATAGATTTAAAAGGTCCTGCTTTTAAATGTAATTGTCCTAGTAGAAAATTTCCTTGTAAACATGCTTTAGGTTTGCTTCTCATTTCTTCTTCAGTAACAGATGATTTTCGAATTACAGATGATTTGCCAGAGGATATCCAAACATGGCTACAAAAAAGGGATGCTAAAGCGAGTCCTAAAAATAAGGAAAAAACAGAAGAAGACATTCAAAAATCAAACGAGCGAAAAGCTAAAAATTTTGATAAAAGAATGCATTTAATGCAATCAGGAATCAAAGATTTAAACTTATGGATTCAAGATATGATTCGAATAGGTTTAGCTTCTATTAATTCATCTTCTGAAAATATTTCTACAAGCAAAGTCAATTATAAAACAGAATCTAATTCAGAATTATGGCGTAATATTTCTATGAGAATGGTAGATGCAAAACTATCAGGTTTAGGAAGAAAAATTAGAGAAATGGCTCTTATTCAAGATAGTGGTTCACAATGGCCCAGTCAAATGTTAGAAGAGTTATCTAATTTATTTTTAATTACAAAAGGTTTTGATAAAATAGAACAACTTCCTAGCAATCTTCAAAAAGAAATTTTAAGTTTAGTAGGTGTAAATACTCCAAAAGATGATTTGTTAGAACAAAAAGGAATCGAAGATATTTGGAAAGTAGTAGGACAATTTGAACATCTTAATATTGATAATGCTGTTGTAAGAAGAACTTGGTTTCTAGGAGAACAAACTCAAAAATATGCTCTTATTTTAGAATATGATTATAATAATTTTGGCTTTCCTTTTCATTGGCCTATAGGAAGAATTTTCAAAGGAGAAATGATTTATTATCCTTCTTTAATTCCTTTAAGAGCAATTATTAGAAACCATGAAATAACAGAAAATATCATTCAAGAAATTGAAGGATATACAGATATTTCTACTTTTCTTCAACACTATAAAAATCAAATCAATCAAAATCCTTGGATTATAGATTATCCAATCGCTCTTTCAGAGGTCTACCCTATTTATCAACAAAAACAATTTTTTATTGTAGATCAACAAGAACATGCTTTACCTCTCCTTCATAAAGAAAATAATGGATGGAAAATAATGGCATTAAGTGGTGGACAAAAGATAGATATTTTTGGAGAATGGACGGGAGAAAAAATAAATCCTTTAGGAATTGTAGCTCAAAATAGATTTATTGCTCTTTAAAAATCATGATGAATGAATTTTCAAAAAGAACTCATACGAATAGCATTAATTGGAACGCAAAAAGCTGAATTATCTCAAGAAATAAAACAGCAATTATATGCTATGGGTTTATCTAAAAATTTATCTGATGAAGAAATGATCTTATCAGGAATGTCATTTTTTTCAAAAATGAAAAAAAGTCATTTTCCTTTACAAAAAATTCCTATCAATTATATTTCTAGTGCAACCTCTAAAAATACAAAAAAAGTATGTAGCTCCACAAGTATAAAACATCTTTATATGATTGTTGATGGAGCTTTTGAAAATGCTCTTCCTGAATTTTTATATCATTTAGGAAAAAATCAAAAACGTCTTCCTCCTGAAATTTTACCTGATTTATTAGAACAATCTATTACAAATAATGAATTGTGGAAACAACTCAAAAAAAATATAGGAGTTAGAGGAATATGGCTCATTCATCAAAATCCTGATTGGCATCAATTATTACCTCAACAAATTTCAGAAGATTGGGAAGATGCTTCTAATGATTCAAGACTTTTAATTTTTGCTCATCATAGAAAAGAAAATCCTAGTCAAGCGTTAGAAATGCTTCAAGAAACTTGGAATACAGAAAGTCTGAATCAAAAAATAAAATTTCTAAAAATACTTGAAAAACATTTAGACAAAGATGCTGAACCATTTTTAGAAACTCTTTTAGATGATCGAAGAAAAGAAGTTCGTAGAACTGCGGTTCAATTATTAGCACAAATTGAAAGTTCTGCCCTTTCATTAAGAATATTTGAAAGAATCAAAAAATTAATTACTATAAAAAAATCTTCTTCTAAAAAAGAAAAATTACAAATTCAGTTACCTGATAAATTAGAAGATGATATGATTAGAGATGGTATTGATCCGAGAATACAATGGTTTAAAGGAGGAGTAAAAGCTAGTCGATTAGGACAAATGGTAACGCTACTTTCTCCTCAATTATGGAATCAATATTTTGAAAAAAATGCTGTAGAAATTGTAGAAATGTTTGTTCGCAGCGAGTGGGGAGAATTACTCATCCAAGCATTGGTTGAAGCTACTTTTTTACATCAAAATCATGAATGGACTCAAGCACTTATTTCTTTTAAAATTGAAAGTCAAGAACGTAAGAGATGGCAAAGTTTAAATATTTCCAAATTAATGGAAAATATTAATGATGATGTTTTTAATCATGTGGCTATCCAAGGAATGAAAAATACAAAAGGCTTACTTGAAGAAAATTCTCCTATTACTCTTTTACTCAAAACAAGTGCTTGTTTATGGCAAGATGAACTCAGTACTTTAGTGATAAAAAATCTTCAAGAATGGCTCGCTAGCGAATCTTCAAGATATTGGAATGGTTGGCATTATAGAACCATTCTCAAAAAAGCAGCTTATACTTGTAATCCCTTTTTACATGATCAACTCACCGCCGATTGGCCTGAAGAATCTAAAATTTGGTCTAGCTGGGAAAGGGAAATTGAAGAATTTTTATCTACTCTTTATTTTAGAAAAAAAATGATTCATCACTTAAAAAAAAGCTAATTAACATTTTGTTATACGCTTCTCTCAAAAAAAATATTCATCTTTCATTTTAAACCTATTAAAGATATATTCGTCTTAATAAGAAATTGCTATAATATGGATAATTGGACAAAAATAAAACACTTATATCATAGAGCAGGATTTGGTCTATCTTTAGAAGAAGCTTTAAATAAAAAAAAATCTAATATTCAAAAAGAAATTAATACTATTTTTAAAGCTCAACAAAATTCTAAAATAAAAACCCCAGAGGGTTTTACTGCTCTTCAAAGAAATATTCAATCTGCTTCGGATATGAGAGATAAGGGTAAAAGAAGAGAGATTGAATTACAAGCTAGAAAATTAACTCCAAAAATTGTTGAAGATTGGATTTTATTAATGGCTAGAACAGAAAATCCTTTACTTGAAAAAATGAGTCTTTTTTGGCATGGTCATTTTGCTTGTCGAACTCGAATGCCTCATTTAGCTTCTTTACAATTGAATACCATTAGAGAACATGCTCTAGGAAATTTTAAAGACCTAACTTTAGCAATTGCTAAAGACCCCTCCATGATCCGTTATCTCAATAATCAACAAAATAATAAAAGAAGTCCTAATGAAAATTTTGCTAGAGAATTATTAGAATTATTTACCATCGGTATTGGCAATTATACAGAAAAAGATATTAAGGAAGCTGGAAGAGCTTTCACAGGATGGAAATCTGATGTACTGAAAGGGAAATTTGTTTTTAATGAAAAACAACATGATTTTGGTGAAAAAACTTTTATGGGAAAAAAAGGTAATTTTAATGGTGAAGATATTATAGACATAATTTTTGAACAAAAACAAACTGCTCAATTTATTGCGAGTAAAGTTTATAAATATTTTGTAAATCCTCAACCAAATCCTTCTTTGATTAATGAATTAGCTGATGTATTTTATTCATCAAATTATGACATTAAAAAAATGATGAAACACCTTTTTTCTAGTTCGTGGTTTTATCATAAAATAAATATGGGGGTAAAAATAAAATCGCCTGTTGAATTAATTGTAGAGATGACAAAATCTTTACAATTAGAATATCCTAATTTTACACCTATTATGAATGTTCAACGGCAATTAGGACAAATTATTTTTAATCCGCCTAATGTAGCAGGATGGGCAGGAAATAAAGCATGGATTGATAATGCTACTTTATTAACTCGTTTAAATTTACCTGCTTTATTATTAATGTCAAAAAATGTTTTTCTCAAAAATAATGAAAACAAAAAAGGAAAAAAGTTTTTAGATAAATTTAAAGTAGAAGTAGATATTAATTGCTATTATAAAGAATTTAAAAATTCATCTAAAACAGAAATTAGAGATGAATTAATTTCTTATTGTATTAATGTTCCTTTAAGTGTATCAAAAGATATTATTACTCGTGGAGTAGAAGGAAAAACACAAGAAGAAATCATACAAAAAATGATTTATAAAGTGATGAGTCTTCCTGAATATCAATTATGCTAAACCACTAAATTATTCAATCATGAACAGAAGAAAATTTATTCAAAATACTGCTTTAGCTTCTAGTGCTTTTTTAGTCCCTAATTTTTTAAAATCAACTGATTTTAGAAAAACTTATGGAAGCCGTTCTGGAAAAACTTTAGTGGTTATTCAATTATCTGGAGGCAATGATGGATTAAATACTATTGTTCCTTTTAATAATGATATTTATTATAAGCTAAGACCTAGATTGGCGGTTAGTGCGGCTGATGCTATACGATTAAATGATCACCAAGCTTTAAATCCTGCGTTACAAGCCTTACAAAATATTTATGATAATGGAGAAATGACAATCCTCAATAATGTAGGATATCCCAATCCGAATCGTTCCCATTTTCGGTCAATGGATATTTGGCAAACAGGAAGTGGAAGTCATCAATATATACAAACAGGTTGGCTAGGAAGATATTTAGATAGCGAGTGCCAAAATTGTCAGCCACATTATGCGTTAGATGTAGATGATAAATTAAATTTAGCTCTTAAAGGTTCTGAAATTAGTGGTTTTGCTACAGATAGTTTTGCACAATTAAATCGAAAAACAAAAAATAGATATTTACAATTAATTACAAAACATCATCAAGAACAAGATCATGAAAATGTAGAATATTTATATAAAACTTTAATTGATACTCAATCTTCTGCTGAGTATTTATTTGAAAAATCAAAAATACACCGTTCTACAATAAAATATCCTAATCATAAATTTGCTAACGATTTAAAAACCATTGCTGAATTAATGACGGCTGATGCTGATATAAAAATATATTATGCTACCCTTGATGGTTTTGATACTCATGCAGGGCAAAAAATGAAACAAGATAAATTATTAAAAACTTATGCTGATAGTATAAGTACTTTTATTAAAGATTTAAAATCTAATGATTTATTTAATGATACACTCATTATGACATTTTCTGAATTTGGAAGAAGAGTCAAACAAAATGCTAGTGGAGGAACGGATCATGGTACTGCTAATAATTTATTTTTAATGGGAGGAAAATTAAAAAAAGCAGGTATTTATAATGAAGCCCCTAATTTATCAAATTTAGATAATGGTGATTTAATTTATAATATTGATTTTAGACAAATTTATGCTGAAGTTTTAAACCGTTGGTTAGATACTGATGCAACAAAAGTTCTCAATCAAAAATTTAATTCTTTAGGAGTAATTTAAAATAAAAAAAATGGCTTACGATCAATATTTAGCAGAAAGAATTAGTCAAGTTTTAACCGAATTAGGAATTTCTCATCATTCAAAAAATATGATGGGAGGACATGTTTTTTTTGTAGATAATAAAATGTTATGTGGCATTCATATTGATAAAAAATATAAAGATAGTTTATTAATGGCTCGAATTGGCGAAGAAGCCTACGAAAAAGAAATTCAGAAAGAAGTTTGTTTACCTATGGATTTTACAGGACGCCCCATGAAAGGATATATTTTTATTACTCCTGATGGTTTTGATATGGATGATGATTTAAAATATTGGATAGAATTAACTTTAGAATTTAATCCTTTAGCAAAAGCAAGTCCTAGAAAAAAGAAAAAAAAGAAATCTTAAAATGATTTATCGTCAAGGAAGTTTTAATGATGTAATAGCATTAAAAAATTTAGCTATTGAATCTTGGAATTTATACGAGCATGAGTTAGAAAAAAAATATTGGAAAGAATTATTTTTTACTTTAAATAATGAAGATACTTATATCAATTTATTGAAACAATCCTTTTGTTGGGTTTGTGAGAACTCTCTAAAAGAAATTATTGGTATGGCTTTTTTAGTCCCCAAAGGAAATCCTACAGAAATTTATGATGCTCAATGGTCATATATCCGATTTGTTTCAGTAAGCCCTCGTTTTAGCCATCAAGGAATAGGAAAAACATTAACCCAAAAATGTATTCAATATGCCAAAGAGAATAATGAACAAATTATTGCTCTTCATACTTCTGAAATGATGATTCATGCCAGAAAATTATATCATAATTTAGGATTTACTATTTTAAAAGAAATAGAACCTCGCTTAGGAAAAAAATATTGGCTATATATTCTTTATCTTTAAACTCCTTTAAATAATTTTTGTTATTAATTATATTTAAAATGAGTAATGAAAAAATTTTAAATAATTTTTATTACAAAAAATAAATTTATCTTTTATGATAAAAAAAATAATGCCATTTCTCCTGCCTATTATTTTAATTGTAGGATTTCATTTTGGAAAAAAATTATATCATCAACCCGATTATAGTAAAGGTGATATTGCTCCTAATTTTATAGGAACAATGCCTAATGGAGAAACTTTTGAATTGAATGATTTACAAGAAAATTTTATTCTTTTAGAATTTTGGGGCAGTTGGTGTAGCGATTGTAGAAAATCTCATCCAGCATTGGTTGAACTATATCAAAAGTTTCATAATAAAAAATATAAGAATGCTAAAAATTTTGAAATTGTAAGTGTCGGTTTAGAACAACGTGAAATCAATTGGAAAAATGCCATTCAAAGAGATGGACTCATCTGGAAATATCATACTGCTGAATTTTCTACACGAGGACAAAAAATGTTTGAGCAACCCTTAGCATCTGATTATGGAATTACTTGGGCTCCTACTTCTTTTTTAATCAATACTGAAGGATATATTATAAAAGTAAATCCTAGCAAAATTACCTTAGAAAAATTTTTAACCGAACAATTACAATAGATGAAAAAAGCCATGATTTTTGCAGCAGGTTTAGGCACTCGTCTCCGTCCTCTTACCAATGATCGCCCTAAGGCTATGGTTGAAATTAATGGTAAAACTTTATTAGAAATTAATATTCGAAAATTAGTTAATTTTGGATTTACAACAATTGTAGTCAATGTTCATCATTTTTCAGAAATGGTGATTGATTTTTTAAATAAAAATAATTTTGGTGCTGATATTATTATTTCTGATGAAAGTGATTTTTTATTAGAAACAGGAGGAGGATTACAATTTGCAGAACCTCATTTAAAAAATTCTTCTTTTTTAGTACATAATGTAGATATTATTACTGATTTA